>CAKPLV010000143.1 GCA_934167735.1 uncultured Clostridia bacterium
ATTATAGTATAAAGATATAATCGCATTCTCTTTTTTATAATTCTGTAAAAATTTAAATTTATCATTTTCTTTTATTTCTCTCCATTTATTTAACCACCATGTGTAATTTTCCACTAAATTAAATTCTAATTCTTTCACAATACATTTCCTTTCCAAATTTTTAATAAATATACTAAAAACTAAGCTATAGTACTTTTATATATTATAACTTAATTCTAACTATAAAAGTACTAAATTAATAAAACATTAAGAACAAATAATTTACATTATAATATAAATTATTTGTTTTATAAAATTTTAAAATAAAAGTAATTTTAAGACATATGAAGAATTAATTAATTTTTTCAATTTAATAATATAATTTAGTTAATTTTCATGTTGATAGCGATAACACTTAGTAGTAAAATAAAATAGTATTAACAATTTAATATAATATTACATAATGGAGGTTTAATTAACATGAAAGAACTAAATATTCAAGAATTAGAAAGCATCAATGGAGGTGGATTAGTACAAGATATTTATAGTGGAGCTGCTTCAGGTGCTGCTGAAGGATCCATTACTGGTGCTCTTAGTGGATCTATTGTTGGAGGTAAAGCTGGAGCTTATACTGGAAGTGTTGCTGGAGGTATAATCGGCGGTATTGGAGGAGCTGTTAACGGTCTTGTTAACGGATTATTTTAAAGCAAATATTCAAATAAAATAACTAATTATTATTTTATAATTAGTTATTTTTTATTATTTAAATAATTTCATTAAAATATAACTTACAGAAAGGAAATACACGTGCTAAAAAAATATCATTGTATAAAACAAAAAGAATTAAAAGATTGTGGTCCAGCATGTTTAGCCACTATATTTAAACAATACAAATTAAAAGTACCTATATATAAAATACGAGAATTAGCACAAACTGACAAACAAGGTACAAGTGCAAAAGCATTAATTGAAGTAGCTAATAAATTAGGTTTTTCAACTAAAGGATTTAAAGCCAATAATATAAATGATATTTATAGAGATGTTCCTTTACCTGCAATAGCTCATGTTATTATAAATAATAGTTACCATCACTATGTTGTTATACATAAAATAACTAATAGATATATATTAATTGCTGATCCTGCGAGAGGAATAATAAAATATAATATAGATGAATTTTCTAATATTTGGACAGGAATTATTATTGTTTTATCCAAGACTTCTCAACTTCAAAGTTACGATAATGGGAAGTCTTTATTTAAGAAATTTTTAATTTTGATAAAACCACATAAAAGTATTTTAATTAATATATTTTTATGTTCTATCTTTATAACCATTATAGGTATAGTTAGTTCATTCTATTTTCAATTTATATTAAATACTGTTATTCCAAATGATTTAAAATCAACTTTAAATATCTTTTCTATAGGACTCATGATTTTAACTGTATTTTCAATATTATCATCAGCTTTAAGACGACAAATATTGCTACACTTCACACAAAAGTTAGATATTGCTCTTATGCTTGATTATTATAATCATATAATAAAATTGCCTATGAAATTCTTTCATACAAGAACTACAGGTGAGGTTATATCGAGGCTTGAAGATGGGTATAAAATAAGAAATGCAATATCTGGTGCTACACTTACTATAATGATAGATGGATTTATGATGGTTATAGGAGGTATTTCTCTTTTTGTAGAAAGCAAATATTTATTTTTTATAACTTTAATCCCATTAGTATTTTATTTGATAATAGTATATATATTTAAAAAAAGCATTGAAGAAAATAATAGAGAAACTATGCAAAGTCAAGCAAAACTAACATCTTATCTAGTTGAATGTTTACATGGAATTGAAACAATTAAAGCATTTAATATTGAAGACGATACCTGTCTAAACATTGAAAAAAATTTTATAAGATATATGACAGATATTTTTAATTTAGGAACAGTTAACAATTTTCAAATGACTTTGAAAGGAGCTGTTAAAGCCGTTTTCGGAATAGCTATTTTATGGATAGGAACTATTCAAGTATTAAACGGAATTATCTCAATAGGTACATTGTTAACATTTAATGCTTTATTAGCTTATTTTCTTACTCCTATAGAGAATATAGTAAATTTTCAATCTACACTTCAAAGTGCAATTGTTGCGGGGGAAAGACTAGAAGAAATTATAGAATATAATTCAGATAAAAATGAAGAAGAATTAAATAGAATAAAACCTATTAATTTAAAAGGCAATATAGAGTTTAAAAACTTAAAATTTAGATATAATAATGGAACATTAATATTAAATAATATTAATATTAAAATAAGAAAAAATGAAAAGATAGCTTTAGTAGGTGAAAGTGGTTCTGGTAAAACTACTCTTTCTAAATTATTAATGAAATTTTATCCAATAAATGAAGGTGAAATAATTATTAATAATTCTAATATAAACGATATTGATACAGAAATATTAAGAGAAAAAATAGCATATATAAGTCAAGAAACTTTCCTTTTTAATAAAACTATATTTGAAAATCTTACAATTGGTAAAAATAATATCTCTTACGAACAAGTTATTGAAGCATGCAAAAAAGCTCAAATACATGATTTTATCAATACATTACCTGCAAGATATAATACAGTAATAGAAGAAAATGGTTCTAATTTTTCTGGTGGACAAAGACAAAGGTTATCAATAGCTAGAGCAATTTTGAAAAATCCAGACATACTTATTATGGATGAAGCTACAAGTAATTTAGATAGTATTACTGAAAAAGTTATAAATAATACTATGAATGATTTTATGAAAAATAAAACAGCAATAATAATAGCACATAGATTAAGTACAATTCAAAATTGTGATAATATTTATGTTTTGGAAAAAGGTAAAGTCATTGAAAACGGAAATCATAATGAATTAATAAATAAAAAAGGATTTTATTATAACTTATGGAGCAATCAAACCTTAAATCCCCATATAGAAAACTTAGGAGGTAGCACCATTGAGTAAATATAAAATTCAAAATATAGATGAATTAAGCGAATCAAGAGAGTTATTAGAAAATAAACCTAATAAGTTTACTAACTATTTTATTTATATAATACTAGCTTTAATTATATGTTTTTTTATATGGTCTTGGTTTAGTACAAAAGATATAGTTATAACTGCAAATGGTATTGTTGAACCTAATTTTAATACTTATGATATTTCTACATTAGTTGATGGAAAAATAGAAAAAGTTAACTATACAAATGGAGAATATGTTGAAAAAGGGGCTACTATACTAACTATAGATGTTACAAATAGTAAGAATCAATTATCTAATTTAGAAAATCAGAAAAAATTAATTAATAAATATATAATTGATCTAAAAAAACTTGCTAACTCTATAAGAATTAATAATAATTTTATATCTAATAAAAATAAC
>CAKPLV010000144.1 GCA_934167735.1 uncultured Clostridia bacterium
ACATTATTATCCTTCTTGTTCAGAATATACAAAACAGGCAATTGAAAAATACGGGGCATTGATAGGGAGTATATATGGAATAAAAAGAATATTAAAATGCAATCCTTTTTCTAAAGGAGGATATGATCCATTAAAATAATGGAGAAAGGGGCAAATAAATGATATCATTTTTTGCAAATATATTTGGCTATATATTAAATTATATTTATAATTTTATTGGTAATTATGGATGGGCAATAATAATATTTTCAATTTTAGTAAAAATTTTAATGTCACCAATATCAATAAAACAACAAAAAACTGTTAAGAAAACTGCAAAAATTCAACAGAAAATGAAGGAAATACAGCTTAAATATAAGGGAAATCAAGAAAAACTAAATGAGGCAACAATTGAATTGTATAAATCAGAAAATATGAGTCCATTTAGTGGATGTCTTAGCGCAATAATTCAAATCGTATTATTATTTTCAGTTTTTTATTTGGTAAGATCACCATTAACATACATGAAAAAAGTAGATACAGATGTTATAAATAAGTATTCAACAATAATACAAGAAAATGAATTAAGTGCAAAGAGTAATTATCCTGAAATAGATATAATTAGAGAAATAGATAGCATAAAAAATCTAAAAAAAGATGTTCAAGAAGAAAATAGTGAAGAAAAAAATGATTTAAGCGAAATAAACGACGAAGAATTAGACAACATGAATATTAATATGGAATTTTTAGGATTGAATTTAGCACAAGTGCCTACAAAAAGTTCAGATTGGAAAGCATACATTATTCCATTTTTATATGTTATAATATCAATTTTTTCTATGAAAATGACAACAATGAACACAAATAAGAATGAAAATAATGAAGAATTTGATGCTGTTGCTCAAATGAATAAAAATATGACATATACTTTTCCTATAATGTACTTAGCTGTTGCATTAATAGCACCACTTGGATTAGCTTTATATTGGCTAATGAATAGTTTATTAATGATTGTTGAAAGATTAATTTTAAATAAACTTTTTAAAGATGAGGAGGAAGAAAACTAAATGGGAAAATGTGTAATATCAGAAGGGAAGACAACTTCAGAAGCTATTGAAAAGGGTTTAAAAGAAATAAATTTACCAAAAGAGTTTGTTGAAATAAAGGTAATAGAAGAAAATAAAAAAAGCTTTTTTGATATATTAGCACCAAAAATAGTAAAAGTTGAAATAAAAGAAAAAGAAGTTAGAAAACCTGAAGAAATCGAAATAGAAACAACAGATGATGAATTAAAAAATGCAGTAGAAGACATCAATAAATTTTTAACAGAATTCACTCAAAATTTAAGTGAAAAAGCTGAATTTACAACAGAAATTAAGGACAAATGTATATATATAAATATTACAGGTGAAAAAATTGGAAACTTAATTGGTTATAGGGGAGAAGCATTATATGCTTTAGAAAATATATTAAAAGCTATAGCTAATAAAAGATCAGAAAACAGAGTTATTATTAGACTTGATATAGAAAATTATAAAATAAAAAGAGTAAAAGCATTAGAAGAATTTGCTTTCAAAAAAGCAAAATTGGTTGAAAAAACAGGCAAAATGATTACATTAGAACCAATGCAAGCATATGAAAGAAAAATAATACACAATGCATTACAAAATAGTGAAACAGTTACAACTAGAAGTATTGGGCAAGAACCAAAAAGAAGAGTTGTTATTACAAAAAAATAAAAAGTCGGAAGTCAAAGTTCGGATTTTAATCAAAAGATTAAACTATGAAACTTTGGCTTTTTTTATTAAGGAGGATATATATGAGTACAATTGTGTCTATTTCAACTGCTCCAGGAATTGGGGGAATTGGAATAATTAGAATGAGTGGAGAAAATAGTTTTAATATATTAGAAAAAATCTTTAGTCCTATAAAAGCTCAAAAGCTATGTGATATAAAGGGTTATACTATGAAATATGGTCACATCATTGATGGAGATGAAGTAATTGATGAGGTCTTAGTGTCATATTTTAAAGCTCCAAAAAGCTATACAACAGAAAATATGTGTGAAATTAATTCGCATGGTGGTAATATTATTATGAAAAAAATACTTGAACTATGCTTAAAAAATGGTGCAGAAATGGCAGAACCAGGTGAATTTACAAAACGTGCATTTTTAAATGGTAGAATAGACTTGACACAAGCTGAATCTGTAATAGATATAATAAATGCAAAATCAGATAAAGAGGCTCAAAGCAGTATAAATCAGCTTGAAGGAGAATTATCAAAAAAAATTCATGAAATAAAAAAAGAAATAATAGATTATTTAACAAATATTGAAGTATCAATTGATTATCCTGAGTATGATACACCAGAAGTCCAAGAAAACGAATTGATGAATATGCTTGAAAGTGTGCATGGACAACTAGAAAAACTAGAAAATTCATTTGATAATGGAAAACTTGTTAAAGATGGAATAAAAACAGTAATTGTAGGAAAACCAAATGCAGGTAAATCTTCATTGTTAAATGCAATATTAAAAGAAAATAGAGCAATAGTTACAGATATTGCTGGAACGACAAGAGATACAATTGAGGAATATGTAAATATAAAAGGAATAACATTAAAATTAATAGATACAGCAGGTATTAGAGAATCAGGTGATCAAGTTGAAATAATAGGAGTAAAGAAATCATTAAATGAACTTAAAAATGCAGATTTAGTAATTGCAATATTTGATAGTTCAAAAGATCTAGATGACAAAGATTTTGAAATATTAAAATTAATAAAAGATAAAAAATCAATAATACTGTTAAATAAGATTGATTTAAAACAAGTTATAAATAAAACAGATAAAAGAATTAAAGAAATATGCAATAATATTATAGAAATGTCAATTGTAAAAGATTCAGGAATTGAAGAATTATATGATAAAATTGCAGAATTATTTAATTTTAATGAAATAAATGTTGGAAATGAGATATTAATAACAAATATCAGACATAAAAATATAATATCAAAGGCAAAAAATAATGCAAATAAAGCACAAGAAGCAATGAGTGAAGGAATGCCAATAGATATTGTTACAATATACATTAAAGAAATTTTGGAGAATTTAAGTGAAATTACAGGAGAAGTTGTTTCTGAAGATGTAATAAATGAAATTTTCTCAAAATTTTGTCTTGGAAAATAAATCAAAAATAAGCAACTTTTATAATAAAGGTATATAAGTTTATTAACAATCAAAATAAAAACGCTTATGATGATTTTAAACACAAATAAATATAGTATAAAATTAAATATAAAAGAAAGAGGTAATAAAAAATGAGTTATTATGCAGGAGATTATGATGTTGCTGTAATTGGAGCTGGACATGCTGGATGTGAGGCAGCACTTG
>CAKPLV010000145.1 GCA_934167735.1 uncultured Clostridia bacterium
GATATATTTGATTTTAGTTTGTTTGTTAACTAGATTGAATGAATTTTTTAATAAACTGCACTCGGAGAAGCTTATGTGGAAAGTATAGTGGACAGGGGTTCGACTCCCCTCATCTCCACCATTTTTTATTTTATCAGAAAAAAAGAACTAGTTTGTAGCTAGTTCTTCATTTAAATACTTTGAATATGTATCTATAAATTTATTTAAATCTTCTTCTGTTACTGTTCCAATCTTAAAACGTATTTCATTTTCTGAAATTTCAATTAAGTCATCACATTTTACTATACTGTCTTGTCTTAAATTATTAATATCGTTTTTTTCTAATTTTTCATTATAAGGATATGTTGCTTTTTCTATACGTGAAGATAATAAAAATCCAAAATAGTTTATATCAATGGCTTGTCCATCTGTTTTTAGAAGTATAATAAATGATCTCGTCTTTTGAAAGTGCATTTTCTTTACCTTTTTTGGATTTGGTAAATTCTGAATATGATTTTACTGCACCCTTTTCTTTTGCCTTTGCTATTATCGCAGATACTTTTTCTTTATAAAGATTACTAACCATATCTATACCTCCTCTCATACATATTATTACAATCTTTATTTATATAATACTATTTAGAAAAATTTTGTTTTAATTCACATAATATTATATCATAAAGCCTTCACAATATCAAGCCTCCCTCCAATTCACCTTATTTATATCATTATTTTTTACATAATGTCAATACTATTTTTTCATACATTTTTAAATATTTTTCAAAAACTTATTACTCTACATTATACTCTGACAAAAAACAAAAAATTGACGATTTTATAGAAAAATATCAAAATTTTTCTAATATCGAATTAAAGAATATACATCAAGAAGATTTTGAATTAATAATGACTGATCTTTCACAACTCGTACAAAAATTAAATTAATTTTAACAAAGGCAGCTCGGTGTTACCTAAGCTGCCTTTTATTTACATATGTTGATAATTTTTCCCAAACTATATTATCATCTCCACCATAAAATTTTTTCAATTAACCTTTTTAAACTCTCTATTATTTTCTCTACAAAATTCTTTTCTTTAATTTCTACTGGAAGATTTTCTTGTGTACTAGCTTCATTTTTTTTGAACATTTTCGTATAATCATATTTTTCATTTAACTCATCTTCGAATTTTTTTAGTTCAATTTTATCTTTTTCAGATATTTTCTTTAACTCATTTTCATCTGCAAAATAACTTCTGTATATTAATGCAATAATCTCTTTTCCTTTAGAACTTATTTGTTGTTCTTCTAGTGGAATATATGGTATTATATTTGTTATATAATTATCTGCTTTATTGTCATTAATAAATTTTCTGAAATTTTGAGGTATCTTTTTTACTAATTCTCCATCTGTAAATTTTAATATATCATTTACTTCTGAAAAAGCTCTTTTGTATTCTTCTAATTCATTAGTGTTCAAGTCCATTTTCCTCCTTCAAAATCATTCTATTTTTCAAATTTGCAATAAAGTCATATGTTCTCTTAATGTTTTGTGCAGGAATTTCATCTGAAATTTTTTCATATTCAGATTTTTGAAATCTATTTTTATTAAACATCTTTGTTCCTTCTGATTTAAAAACAGGAGCATCTTTTACTGATTCCCATCTATCTTTATATACTTGTCTATCTTCTTGTCTATCCATTATTAAGTTCAAAAAGTTATTTACTTTTTCTTCTTCTGTTACATTTGTATCATATAGTTTTTGTGCTTCTTCAACTTTTGAACCTTGTGAAAGATCTACTGCTGTTTTTATTAATGAAGCATATAAAAATACATTTTCTTTGATTGTTTGAGGATTTATTGTTCCATTTGACATTCTAAATTCTATTGTGTTTTTCTTTTTGTTCCCCAAATTTGTTAAGTTAAGTCCTGTATATCTTTCTGGTGTTAATTTTGTTTTTACAAATGCTTCTCTATAAATCATTGATCTTGGCTTTCCTAATTTTAAATTCTTTTTCTCTATTTGTTTTTGAATTTTTTGTCCAATTGGTGCTGCCATACCATTTCTACTTACTAAATTATCATTTAATATTATATTAATTTTTCTGTTTGCATTTACCAAATTGTTTCCTACATTTTTAGCAGTTTCTCTTGCAATTTTTATAAGATCTCTCAATGATTTTACTTCAGTCTGTTTTGGTAATGGGGATTGTAATGCTGTTTTACATACATCTACTAATGTTGTTCCAGATGTATTTATTGCACCTGGTCTGATGGGATCATTTTTGTCATTACACATTTTATATACTAATTCTTCAGATTCAGCCCATAGTCTTAAAAAATTTTTCATTGCTTCAGGATTTTGTTGTAATATAGTTGAATCAAAATGAATATGTCCTCCACAAGTGTGATCTGTATATGCACCTTTTTCTTCATTATAAGGATTATCTTTTATATTTTTACAAATTTGTTCAACTTCTCCCCATACAGATTCATTTTCTTTTTCAGTTAATACTGGTGATACACATTCTACACCAGAATCTGTTAATGAAGGATCTTTATCTGTATGCCAATTTTTTTCTTTGACTAATGGTGTTATTTTATTATAATTTACATTTTCTACTTCAAGTTCAAGCCCAAATTTAATATATTCAGGCAATCCCATGTTTTCATTTTCTTTAGATAATTTCATTGCTTTCCTCTTCTTTTTTTCTTTAATTATATTATAACTATATTTTTTTGTAAACCTTTTTATATTTTTTCATATTTTATTAATAGGTGATTTTATGGTTAATTATATTTATAATTATATATCTTTTTTGAAACGATTATATCCATTTATTGATGTTTTTTCAATTGGTAAAAGTATTATGGGTAAAGATATTTTAGCTATTAAATTAGGAAATGGTTCAAATGAAGTTTTCTATTCTGCTTCTATTCATGCAAATGAATGGATTACTTCTTTGGTTCTCTTAAAATTTGTTGATGATTTCTGTTTTTGCTACAAAAATAATATGAAACTTAATGGATATTCTGTAAATTCTATTTTTGAAAATTCTTCAATTTATATTGTTCCATTAGTTAATCCTGATGGTGTTGCTTTGGTTACAGGTGATCTTCCAACAGCTTCTCCTTCATATAAACAGGCTGAAAAGATTGCTTATGGATTTGCAACAATTCCTTTTCCTGATGGTTGGAAAGCAAATATTCGTGGTGTGGATTTAAAAACCTTACAACATTTCTGCAAAGCCTTACATTGTTTGATTTATACGGCTTTGCTAGTTTTTTCATTTTTATTTATTATTTCCTCAATTTTAATAAATTCGTCTAAATTTTCTGTAATAGAATTTAGTTTTGAAAAGTTAAAATATAT
>CAKPLV010000146.1 GCA_934167735.1 uncultured Clostridia bacterium
GGATATTAAAGATTGGAAGTATAATAAAAATAATAATTTTGAAAATCAAAATGAATTTATTAAAAAAACAACGAAGAGAGATAATGTATTTATAGATTTAAAACCAGATATAGAATGTATTGTGAATGGTCAAACTGTGAAAGCGAATGCAGAAGGAAATTATTGCTATACAAGAGACGTGATAAAAGCACTGTTACTTTTAGGTTATACAGGTGAATCAGGCGAGGCGTATAATATCGTAAATGAGAATACACATATGCAGATTCGAGAAATGGCAGCTATGGTTGCAGAGAAAATTGCAAATAAAGAAATCAATGTAGTATTTGATATTCCTGAGTCGGCTTTAAAATATGGATATGCGCCTTCAGTAAAGATGAAATTAAATGGAGAAAAAATGCGTGCATTGGGATGGAAGCCGGAGGTTGATCTTCCGGAAATGTATGAAAGAATGATTGCAGATCTAGTGATGGGAGAGGCGTAATGGAGAAAATAAGTGTTATAGTACCAATATATAATACTGAGAAGAAGTATCTAGTACAATGCATTAATAGTATAGTAGAGCAAGATTATGAAAATATTGAAGTGATACTTGTAGATGATGGGTCGACTAATTCAGCAGGTGAAATATGTGATAAATACGCGGAAAAGGATAATAGAGTTCGTGTAATTCATCAAGAAAATCAAGGTGTATCGGTTGCAAGGAACAAGGGAATGGATTTGGCAACAGGAAAGTGGATTGCTTTTGTTGATGCGGATGATTGGTTGGAAAAAAATAATTTTTCATTGGTTATGAAACAGATAGATGGAAAAGAAGTGGATATGGTTGTTTGGAATTTGTATATGAATTATTCTACTATGGAAAAAATAGCAGAGAATTATCATGAGTCATTTTACACAGATTCTGAAAAAGAGATTAGTAGTATAAAATTAAGCTTGTTAAGAACATTTACCATTTATAATGATGAAAAAAATATTACTAGCTTGGTGTATCCTGTTTGTCATTTGTATCGTAAGGAGATTATACAAAAAAAGAACGTAAAATTTGATTCGCAATTTAAACAGGGAGAAGACAAACTTTTTAATTATCAATATCTTTCTGAAATCAAGACAATAATGTATTTGAACTTACCTTTATATCATTACAGACAACATAGTTTGTCGGTTAGCCATAAATTTTATGAAAAACACGTAGATAATACAACTAGAATTTTAAAAAAATATTATGAAATAGAACCTAAAATACAAACAGACAAAGAATATAAAAATACATATAACATTAGAGTGGCATATCTAGCTTGGTGGTTGATACGAAAGTATTATCTTCACAAAGATAGTACTGTAAAGCAACCAATGAAAGAATATAAAAAAATGTTAAAATCAACTCCTTATGCGGAGTCGATAAAAGCATTGAATATAACGAAAATGAGATTTTCATTAACAAAGATACGTTTAATGTTATTAAAAATGCACATGTATAGTGTCCTTTTTTGGGATGCGAAAATAGAAATGGAATTAAGAGGGAATAAATAGCAAAAAGGAGAAAATTATGGACATAGCTTTTGTTATATTACATTATATGGCAATTGAAGAGACGAACCGATGTATAGAATATATACGAAAAAATATAGATACAAAAAAATATAAAATAATTGTTGTTGATAATGCATCTCCTAATGGGAGCGGAAAAGATATTTCTCAAAAATATAAAGAAGATAAAGATGTGACAGTTATACTTAATTCGAATAACTTAGGTTTTGCTAAAGGCAATAATGTAGGATTTAAATATGCGGTAGAAATGTGGAATCCGGAATATGTAATTCTATTAAATAATGATGTCTATTTACTTGAAAAAAATTTGAAAGAAAAATTGGACAAGGAATACGAAGATAATAAGTTTGCTGTTTTGGGCCCATTAATTATGACTGGAGATGGAAAATGCAATGTGAATCCGATTCGTCAGTCCTTAAGAAGTAGAAAAGAAATCTTAAACCAGATAAAGAAATTTGAAAGACGTAAAAAACGAATTAAATTGGGAGTCGAATCGTGGTATAGGCTGTTAATAGTTACATTGAGTTCAGTAAAGAAAATCATATGTGGTGGGAGAAATACAAATAAAGAGTATTTAATGCATAAAGAAAATGTTCAGTTACATGGGTGTTTCTTGGTATTTTCACAAGAATATATGAAAGTCTTTACGGGGTTAGATGATAGAACTTTTTTATATGGCGAAGAAGAAATCTTGTATAAACATTTGATGGAAAGAAAATTAAAAAGTGTGTATTCACCAGATGTTTTGGTTTATCATCAAGAAGATGCAGCGACAGATATGGTTATAAAACAAGAAAAAGAGAAAACGCTTTTTTGCATAGATAATAATATTGAATCTTTAAAAGGTTTATTAGAAGTATATGATTTGTACGAAAATAAGAGATAAAAGAGGCGGAAAATATGATTAAAGTGTCGGTTATTGTACCTGTTTATAATACGAAAATTAATTGCTTGAAAAAATGTTTAGATAGTTTGTGTAGTCAAACATTAAAAGAAATTGAAATTATAATTGTTGATGATGGTTCGACAAATTTGGCAGGTAGTGTATGTGATGAATATGAAAAAAGATGTGAGAAAATACAAGTTATTCACAAAAAAAATGAAGGGGTTGCAGCTGCAAGAAATGCCGGAATGACAGTTGCTACTGGAAAGTGGATTACTTTTGTAGACTCTGATGATTGGTGTAGCAATGATATGTGTGAAAAAGCTTTTAAAAAAGTAGAAGAATGTAAAAGTGATATCATGATATTTGCTAACTATACAGTTAAAGAAAATGGGAAAATTGAAAAAAATTCATATTTTGAAAAAAGCTATGAAATCTTGAATAAAGAGATGAAAGAGGAAGCTGAATTAAAAACTTTAGTGAGACGAGATTCATCATTTTCTTTTAATCCACCAAATGATGGAATGGGTGCAACTTGGGGAAAGATGATTAATAGGGAATTCCTTGAAAAAACAGGAATTCGTTTTGAAGTGGAACTTCTTCGTTCACAGGATGTTGTTTTCTATTTATATTTATTTGAACAAGCAAAAAAAATATCATATTGTGATGAAGCGTATTATTATTATAGACATGATTTGGATTCGAATTCCAGAAGATATCGTCCTGATGCATATAAAATATTTGTGAAGGTTTTAAAGAAACAGAAAGTTTTTATAGATATGTATCAAAAAGATCAGCATTTTCGAGAAATTTTTGCGATAAGAATACTTAATGTTATTGGAACTTGTTTAGAAACTGATTTTTTACATAAAGATAATAAAGAAAATTTTGGGGCAAAATGTCGACGTATGAGAAT
>CAKPLV010000147.1 GCA_934167735.1 uncultured Clostridia bacterium
ATATTTTCCATCTCCAATTATAGGATGACCAATATGAGCTAAATGAGCTCTAATTTGATGAGTTCTACCTGTTTCAATATTAACTTCAAGTAAAGAAGTGTTATTTGAATATGTTTCTTTTACATTATAAGATGTTATTATTTTTTGATAACCTTTTTTAAACACATCAGAAATATAAACTGTTGATTTCTTATTATCTTTAAATAAATAGCTCTCAAGTCTAGCTTGTCTTGGAGAAGGTATGCCCCAAACCAATGCTAAATATTTTTTCTCGATTTCATGATCTTTAAATTTTTTCAAAAGAATATCAAGAGCTACTTGATTTTTAGCAAATAGAACAAGTCCAGTAGTATTTCTATCAATTCTATGACAAGGCATAGGCAAAAAATTTGCTGATGAATATTTTTGATGAACAATTGAAGTCAAACTATTATCACCTGTTACTTCTAAGTTATTAGGTTTATTAATAACTAAAATATTATCATCTTCAAATATAATATCAATATCTATACTTGGAACTAAAAAGTTATCAGCAATATAAATAGATATTTCATCATTATAATAAATAATACAATCTTTATTAGTTCGTGTTCCATTAATTTTTATATCTTTTTGTCTAAAAGCTTTATATAATACATTTTGTGATAAATGAGGAAAAGAATCAAGAATAAATCTTGATAATTTTTTTTCATTATATTTTTGTGTAACAATTAATTTTTTCATAAAATAAAACCACTTTCTTTAAATATATACAATAATAACATATAGGAGATTCTAATTCAAGTTGAAATGAAAAATGTAGAAAAAAAGAGTAAAAATGAATAAAAAAGTAAAAAAATGAGAAAAATATACACGGAATATCAATAAATTAGCAAAAAAAATGGCCAAAAACAGATAAGAAAGGCTCAAACAGGATTAATAATTTGCTATTTGAGGTAAAATGTGGTATAATAGAAAATGGTCGCACAAAAAAAGGAGAGTGTAAATTATTTTAAACAATAAGCTAAAATACTATACAAAAGAAGTTTGCAAAATTTTTAGCATAATGGCAATTGCGTCTTTGGTAATAATTGCGATAATAATAATAAAATATAAACCAATATATAAAGTAACTTTAGCAGGAGAAGAAATAGGTTACGTAAAAAATGGAATAGAATTTGCAAAACAAGTCCAAAATGATATCATAAACATGGATGGAAAAAATATAGATTTTGTTTCATTAGACGAAATGCCAAATTATGAATTAAAATTAGTAAGTAGAACACAACAGTCAAACGAAAGCGAAATATTAGTAGAATTAGCAAATAGAGCAACAATTATGTATAAATATTATGCTGTTATTCTAAATAATGAAACACAAGCAAATGTTGACAACATAGAAGAGGCAGAACAAGCTGTAGAACAAATAAAAGAAGAACATAAAAATGATACTGTAGAATTAGATTTACAAATAACAGAAAACTATACACAAAACTTAGAAGAAGTATCATTAGAAACAGTACAAGTTGCACAAGCACAAGTTGAAGAAAAAGTTGCAGCACTTATAGAAGAAGATGAAAAAAGTAAAATGCCATCAATTAATGGAGTTATATTAGCAACACTACCATTAAATGGAGGAACAATTACTTCAAGATTTGGATCAGTAAGTAGCATTAGATCAGGAGCACATACAGGTACAGATATCTGTAGTAGTGTTGGAACACCAATAAAAGCAGTTGCAGATGGAACGATTATATTTGCAGAAAGAAATGGTTCATATGGTAACTTAATAAAAATAGATCATGGAAATGGTGTTGAAACATGGTATGCTCACTGTAATAAATTATATTCAAAAGTAGGAGAAACAGTAAGTGCAGGAGATGTTATTGCAGAAGTAGGAAGTACAGGAAATTCAACAGGACCACACTTACATTTAGAAATAAGAATAAATGGGGTAGCAATAAACCCACAACAATATTTATATAAATAAAAGAAGCCTTAAATGAAGTGAACCCAAAATGTTAGACAAAAAAGTTTAACATTTTGGGTTCATTTTTTATTCAACTGTTACAGATTTTGCAAGATTTCTTGGCTTATCAACATCTAATCCTTTTTCTTTAGAAATATAATAAGCTAATAATTGTAATGGAATAATAGAAACAACAGGTGACAAGAAATTATTTGTATCAGGTACATTAATTGTTGCATCAATATTATTACTTGGTAATTTTTTATTTGTTATAACAAGAGTTTTAGCTCCTCTAGTTATAACTTCTTGAATATTACTAATTGTTTTTTCAACAAGTTTTTCATCTGTAATTATACTTATAACAGGTATACCATTTTCAATTAAAGCGATAGGACCATGTTTTAATTCACCTGCAGCATATGCTTCTGAATGAATATAAGATATTTCTTTTAATTTTAAAGATCCTTCTAATGCTGTATTATAATCAACACCTCTACCAAGGAAGAATACATCTTTTTCTTGATATATTTTTGAAGCAATTTTCTTTATATCTGAAGAACATTTTAATGTTTCTTCAACTTTTGCAGGAAGATTTAAAATTTCTTTTTTGAAGTTTGAAATTTCCTGTTTTGATAAAGATTCTAATACTTCTGCAAAATATAAAGCCAATATATCTAATAAAATTACTTGAGATGTATATGCTTTTGTAGAAGCAACAGCAATTTCTGGTCCAGCATGTGTATATATAGAATAATCTGCTTCTCTTGTTATTGAACTACCAATAACATTACTAATTGCTATTGTTGTTGCACCATGAGATCTTGCTAATTTTAAAGCTGCGATTGTATCAGCTGTTTCTCCAGATTGAGAAATATAAATACATAAAGTATTTTTATCAATTATAGGATTTCTGTATCTAAATTCTGAAGCAATATCAACAGTAACAGGAATTCTACAGAAATTTTCTATAGCAATCTTTCCACTAAGACCTGCATGCATTGCAGTTCCACAAGCTATAATATATATTTTATTTATTGAAGAAAGAAATTTTTTACTGAAATTTAATTCTTCAAAATTACAATGTTCATTTTCAGGTAAACGAGAACCAATAGTTTCTCTTATTGCCGTTGGTTGTTCAAATATCTCTTTTAACATATAGTCATCAAAACCATTTTTGTCTGCTGCACTTGCATTCCAGTCAATGCTTTTAACTTCTTTATTAAGTTTATTTGAATCAATATCGTAAAAGTCAATATGATCTTTTGAAAGAAGTGCAAATTCATTATCATTTAATAAATAAAAATCTTTTGTATAAGATAAGATTGCTGGTATATCTGAAGAAATGTAATTTTCTCCATCACCTTTACCTATAACAAG
>CAKPLV010000148.1 GCA_934167735.1 uncultured Clostridia bacterium
TACGTATTCAACTCCTAATTCTCCCCAAGGAATGTTTTTTGGGTCCATTTCATTATATACTTTAATTGTTTTTCCATTTACTACAAGATTTCCATCTTTTTCTTCTACTGATCCATTGAATCTTCCATGTACAGTATCATATTTTGTCATATATGCCATATAGTCTGCTGCTAAAAATGGGTCATTGACTGCTACAACCTCAACCTCCTCTTTTCCTAATGCTGCTTGGAATGCTAGTTTACCTATTCTTCCAAATCCATTGATTCCTACTTTTACTGACATAAAAATTTCCTCCTTTTTAAAGCTAAATATAAAATTCAACTTATTTTCTATTCTTACCCTTTAAGGCAACTTAATTCTATAACAAAAAACTGCACTTTTCAAGTGGTATTGGAAAATTTATAAATATTTTTTTAATGTTTCAACACTATCTTCTTGCATTGTTACAAAATCACTTAGTATTTTTTTAACTTGTTCATCTACATTTTTATTGTTATTTATTAATCTTCTTCCTTCTATAATTCCCATATTTGTTCCTTGTAATAATAGTTCTGATATTTTGGAATTACTTTTGTTTGTCATTGTGTTCATTTGTACTCCATACCATGTCATCATCTTATTCATTGTATTTGTTTCTTGTGGTTCTTTTGAACTATATTCTGAATATATGTCATTTACTCTATCATATATTTTTTTGTATTTCCCATATTCTACATTTAGAACTTCTTGAAATCTCTTATCTCCTACTTTTTCAGAAACATATGATATTGCGTCCATTCCCATTGTTGCTCCTTTACTAACCTCATCTAAAACTTTAACATTTTTTTCTTCCATCTTCTTCCTCCTTGTATTTAGTTTGTCTTTTTATTTTGTATTTATACATTTTTTTACTAGTCAAGCACATTTTGTTTTTTAGAACATATAATTTCTTATGAGAAAAATGGAGGTATATTTATGTTTTCTACCATTTTTATAAGTGGCTTTTTTCAGTTTCTACAAACTGCTATTTTTACAGTTGGATATATTTCAGGTAGTCAATTATTCCCTGAACCCTTAAGTTCAGAAGAAGAGCAAAAATGTCTTGAACGATTACATAATGGAGATGAAGATGCTCGTAATATACTTATTGAAAAAAATTTGAGATTAGTTGCACATGTGTGCAAAAAGTATTCTAATTCTAATATAGATCAAGATGATTTAATTTCTATTGGCACTATTGGTCTTATTAAAGGTATTAATAGTTTTAATCTTGAAAAAGGTGCTAGACTTTCTACATATGTTTCTAGATGTATTGATAATGAAATACTTATGTATTTTCGTTCTACCAAAAAACTTGGTGCTGAAGTTTATTTGAATGATCCTATTGGAAAAGATAAAGATGATAATGTTGTTACTCTTCAAGAAGTTTTAGAAAATGATGAGAGAAGTGTTGAAGATTCTGTTGATTTGAAAATGAAGGTTAAACTTCTTTATGAGAAAATGAAGTGTGTTCTTAAAGATCGTGAGCGTACAATTTTGGAACTTAGATTTGGTCTTGGTGGTCATAAGCCTAAAACTCAAATTGAGATTGCTAATTCTATGGGTATTTCTCGTTCTTATGTTTCTAGAATTGAGACTAAGGCTATTAATAAGCTTGCTAAGGAGATAAAAGAATAACCATTCTATATTAATTATAGAATGGTTTTTTTGATTGTTAAATAAACTTACTTCTAAACTAAATAATTTTTATTTTTTATCTATAAAATCCAATATTACAGAAGACCATTCTCAAAACTTATATAAAAAACCTTGCCTTTATCAGTTATATATAGCAGTCCTTCTTCATCTTTAATACTATTAACTTTTATAATTCGGTATTCTTTCTCATTATTTAAAGGTTGGTATGTTGTTCCAAACTCTCTTCCTTTTAAATATCCTATGCCATTAGAATCTAGTGCAAATGTTTGTCCACTTCCATTTACATTTTTAAGGATTGAAACAATTTCATTACCGTTTATTTCCAGATATTTTAGATTATAATTATCATCAAACTCATAATATTGTCCTTTTTCATCAATCGCTGATTCATAATCTGCAGATACAATTTTTTCTCCGTTTGGAGCGTTCAACAATTTGATTTCACCATTATCATTAGAATTCCATTTGTATATATATGATTCTTTGTTCTCGCCTAATGCAAAAAAAGAACTATTATACTT
Organism: uncultured Clostridia bacterium; assembly: GCA_934167735.1. Classification (GTDB taxonomy): domain Bacteria; phylum Bacillota; class Clostridia; order TANB77; family CAG-508; genus CAG-269. The sequence goes on from CAKPLV010000148.1 coordinate 2,199, forward strand.
GCTCATATTTATGTATGTAATTTTCTTTTCACTTATTATTTTACTTGGAATCAACATTTTACTCCAACCCCCAATTCCCCATGTATGTACGTCTCCCTCATTATCTAATGCAACACTGTATCCTTCATTTTGCTCTATTTGTATAATGCTTTTACCATTTATCGAACTACCTTCTATGTTATTTATACATTTAGGGATTGAACTGTTATCTTCTGTTCCATTTCCTAACCCATAACCAACTCCCCATGTATATACTTTTCCATTAGTGTCAATTGCAACAGAAGACTTCCCATTACATCGAATTTCTGTAATTTCTTTGTTATTTAAGTCACTCCCTTGTACATCACTTATACATATAGGATAATTTATATCATCAGTTGTTCCATTTCCTAACTGTCCAAAGTAATTACTTCCACATGTATATACTTTTCCTTCTATATCTATTGCAGCAAAAATCGTCCTATTAGAATATATTTTTTTTACCACTTTTCCATTTAATTCGCTTCCATCTAAATCATTAATACATATTGGTGTTCCTTTTGTATTATCTATTCCATACACTTTTCCCTTCTTATCTAAAAAAAAACCTTCCGATTTTTGAGAAATAGCATTTTTACTTACAACAATTCCATTTTCAATATTAACTTCTCCTGTTTTATTTCCATCAAATTCAACATATATAACTTCTCCTGATTTTTTTTCTAGAAATGCTCCTCTATACATATATATTCCATCTACAATTTGATTAGAATCTGAAAAAAAGTCATCATCCACTTTTCCGTTCTGGTTGACTGTATATTCATGCCCTGTTTTTGGATATCTTACTTTTAAGTCAAGTCCATCTTGGGTTACTGTTACATCTTTTCCGTCTGATTTCATTCTTTCTTCAAGCTGATTTGCTGTTACATTTTCCATCATGTTATCTGATTTACATGATGAATATGCTAATGATATTCCCTCTTTTTCGTCTCCTACTATTGTTTTTTCTTTAGATTTCTTTGCTTGTGTTATTACTCCATTTTCTCCTGTTAGTAGTGATATGCTTATTCCTGCTAAGATAAGCAACACCACTATTGTTACTACTAATGCTATTAATGTTATTCCCCTTTTATTTTCTTTCACTAC
>CAKPLV010000149.1 GCA_934167735.1 uncultured Clostridia bacterium
TTTTTCCTAAAATATATTGTATACTTTGAATTACTACTTCAGATATTGGTATTATTAATAATAACATTATTGGTATCTTTACATGTGAGATTTGAATTGATAACAAAAGAGTGAAAAAAATTATTGTATAAATATATATTCTTACTTTTGTAGCATTTTTTAATTTATTTTCTTTATATTGCAATATTTTATATAATTCATTTTCACCTTCATCAATTAAGTAATAACCAATATGGCTTTCCTTTGTTCCTGATTCTTTTTTATTACATAATTCAATTGCCTTTTTTGCTATATATATTTCAGACATTTTTGTTTTTTGAGCAATTTCTTTTATTTTATTTCTATAATATTCTTTGGTTTTATATTCCATTTTTTCATAAACATGTGCTGGATCTTTATTTAGAATTTCTTCTACACCATTTATTTTTTCAAATATCTCTAAAAAATTTATTCTTTGAATTTTCTTCATACTTGTTATACAATTTGCCATTGATATTTTTCTAATTGCTGAATCAAAATGTTCTTTTTGAATTGCTTCAGACACAGTTATTCCACTTTTTTCAACTTCTTCTTCTAAAATATTTAAATAACTATATGCTTTTTTACCATATTTTTTAATGAATATGACATATATTCTATAAATGGATATTTGGCACTTTTTATTTCAATTGTATCATTGTATTTTAATTCATTTTTTGCTTTTTTCTCAACTAATCTTTCTATTATATTTTTTACTTTATATTTTTGCATTTGTGCATTATAAATTTTTTCACATATTTCTGCTATGTTTTGTATTATTGCGATTTGAAGAAATATTCCTATATTCCATATTTCATCCATATTTAATGTTTTTTTACTTTGATATGCTTGTAGATATTTTTCTAAATTTTCTCTATTAATTTTATTATCTGTATATGAAACAATTTCTGTTGCTAATACATATATTCTGGCAAATCCAGCATATTCTCCATTTTGTATTCCAACAAAATTTGTATATTTTTTTATTGTCATTTCTTTTTGTATTTGCCTTACAACTTCTTCTACAATATAAAAATTGTCTAAAATCCACTCTCCTGCTGGATATATGTTTATTCCTAATTTTATATGTTCATTCAACAAATTATATACTTTTTTTATTTCCAAATAATTGTCTATTAATGATGGAATTGGATATGTTGTTTTATCTGATTTTGATTTTAATGTGTATTGCATAGCCATTCTTTGCAAATGTTTTTGCAATTGTTCTTCATCCAATATTGTTCCTTCAATATTTAATTTTTGATATTTTTTCAAAAAAATTCCACTCCTTGCAAAATATGTTTTAAACATATTGTTTGCAAAAAGTGGTTATTTATACATTTTATTAATGCTCGTAGTCATCTGTACTTTTTTCTTGAGATTTGTTATTATTTTGTTCTTTATATTTAGCAACTTTGTTTATAAATTTATTTTTATAATTTTCTTTGTTTTGAATACTTGTTCCTTCTTGTTCCATTGAACTTGCTCTATCTATTCCTGCAAATAAAACATCTCCGACTTCTTCTAAAGTTGTTTCTTTGTCTTCTGAAACTTCTTCATTTTTGCCATATAGATTTACTATTTCTCCATTTTGTTTTTGAGCAACTCTTTCTGTTGCATTTATATCTTTATTTGCTATGTAAACAGTAAGCATTGGTGTATCTCCATCAATACCTATTCCCATTTCTTTTGCTTCATATTCTGAACAATATCTAAGTATTTCATCTCCATTTTCAGCTACATCTTTATAAAATACTATATCAGATCTATTTTGACTTAATCTTATATCTTCTACACTTATTTGTTCTTCATTGTTTTTGTTGAATTCATCAACATATATTTGTTTTGTATAATTAAGCACATCTTCAGAAGTTTTTAAATTTTCTATTTCATTTGTTGCTAACATTTCATAATCTGTTTTTTGTTCATAATTATTGATATTTATATTATCTAAAAATACTTGTCTTGCATCTTTCTCATCTGTTGTTTTTATGTTTACATCTTTTTCTACTTCTGATACATCTATTTCTATATTTTGACCTGATGTTATTCCTTTTATTTCATTACTTTTTTGTCCAAGTCTAAATCCTGTAACTCCACTTCCTATTCCAAGTAGACCAACAGATGCAAGTATTGCAGCTCTTGTACGTAATTTTTTAAATACATGTGATTGTACTTTTTTCTTTTCTTCTCTAGTTAATTCTCTATTTACTCTTCTCTCTTGTTTATCAATCTCTTTTCTAACAGCTCCTCGTGCCATTTTTTTAAGAGGTCCTATGTTTTTCTTATTTGGCATTTTATCCATCTCCTATCGTTTTTTATTCTAGCATAAATAATTTCCTTTGTAAAGTTTATATTCTAATCCTGTATTTCTTTTTTTACTATCTACATTATTTATCATAAAATCAATAACTCTTTCACTTCCTATTACTATTAACATCTTTTTTGCTCTTGTTAAACCTGTATATAATAAGTTTCTAGTTAGAAGCATTGGAGCAGCTTGTGGAACAATCATTATTACAACATCAAATTCACTTCCTTGTGCCTTATGTATTGTAATAGCATAACTATGTTCTAATTGATCTAATTCATTAAATGTATACCAACATCTTTTGTCATCATCAAATTTTACTGCAATATTTTTCTCTTTATCATTTATTGCGATTATTGTTCCTATTTCTCCATTAAATACACCATTTCCTGTTTCTAATTCTGATTGTTTTACTTTCTCCCAGTATATATCATAATTATTTTTTATTTGCATTACTCTATCACCAATTCTAAAAATTGTTCCCATATTATTCTTTTCTATCTCACCTTCTTTAGGTGGATTTAATTCTTGTTGTAATGCTTTGTTTAATTCTTTAGTTCCTAGTATTCCTTTTTTGGTTGGTGTTAAAACTTGTATACTTTCAAAGAAATTATAATCTCCATATTTTTCTAATCTTCCATTACATAATGATAATACTTGTTCTAATATTTTTTCTTGATTATTTTCTTTTATAAAAAAGAAGTCTTGTTTTGCATCTTCTTCTAATTCATCATCATCTTTTGATATAAATCTTTTACCACTATTTATTCTATGTGCATTTACTATTATCTTACTTTTGGCAGCTTGTCTAAATATTTTATCTAAATGTACTGTTATAATTTTTTGTGAATTTATTAAATCTTTTAAAACACTTCCTGGGCCAACTGATGGAAGTTGATCACTATCTCCTACTAATATTAATTTAGTTCCAAGGTAAATACAATCTAATAAATAACTCATTAAAAACATATCTACC
>CAKPLV010000150.1 GCA_934167735.1 uncultured Clostridia bacterium
ATGTCCCCTGTTCAATACAGAGAACATTCCGAGTTAGTAGCCTAATTTATACTGTCCAACTTTTTGGGTTCAGTACAGAATGGAATTCTTTTTTTATTTAATATCTTTTAATTTATTATATTTTGTAAATGCTATTACACTTATTACTATTATTGCAGAAATTATTGATATTATTGTAATATTCATACCAGCTTTTGGTAATATATCTGGTGCAATTGTATTATCAACTGAATCTTTTGGTGTATCTGGAGTTGGTGTTGTGTCTTTGTTGTCTACACCTGTATTATCATTTGGCTTGTTGCTTGAAGCTTCTACTACAGTAACTGTACATGTTGCTTTTTTATTACCATCTTGTGAAACTACTGTTATAATTGTAGATCCAAGTTTCTTTGGTGTTATTTTTCCTGCATTATCAACTGTAGCAACACTTTCATCACTTGAACTCCAAGTTACTATTTTATTTGTTGCTGTTACAGGACTAAATGTTGGTGTTAGTGTTATTGTTGAGCCTAATTCAACTTTTTGTGTTTGTGGTAATGAAATACTATCTAATGCAACATCTGGTTGTAAATTATCTACTAATATGTATCCATATAAGTTTCTAATATCTGATTTTCCTGCTAAGTATATCCACATATAATATAATCCAGAATCTGGTACATTTATTGTTTCTTGAGGATACCCATATCCTTCATCATTACTAGCTCCAAGCCATTTAGAACTCCATGTCTTCCATAAAACCCAATTTTTATTTGGTGCATCTGTTTTTAATATTGATTGCAAATCATTAAAATCTCCATTTGCATCTTTTATTTCTTTATATTTTTTTATTACATTTTCATCTGTAATTTTTTCATATTGATAATATGCTTCAGAATTATAAGAATTCCAGCAAGAAACATGAATTGAATCTGTATAACTAAATTCTCTTCCATTATTAATTACTGTATAATTAGTTATATTTAAATATGGTATTGATAAATCAATTGCAAATGGTTGTAAAACAACTGTATCTGTTGTTTTATCTTTAATTGTTATATAACCTGTATCTACTGCAACTATTATATCTGTGTATTCTGTGCTACCTGCAGTAATATCTATAGTTGCTGTTGTTTCCGTATATGTTGTAATTAAATGCCATTTTTTAACAGCTGTTGCTGCTGTTTTTGTAAAGCCAAATTCATATTCATGTGTTGTATCTAGTTCTAATCCTGAAAAATAATATTTTGCACTTCCATTATTAGCATATCTTTCTTTTTTAACTTCTACTGCACCCTTTGAGATATTTGGAATTAATAATAACATAACTCCAATTAATAGAGACATTATTAAAAATTTTGTTTTTTTCATAATTTTTCCTTTCATGTATATTTATTTTTTATCTTTTGTTTAAATATTTACTATCCTTCAATTGCTTTATTGAATATTGATTTAGCTAAACCACCTACAACAGGTAATTCAGGATCTTCTTCATTATTAGCTTTTACAATTCCCATTATTATGCATAGTATATATACTATTCCTAATGCTTTTGTAAAAAATGGTATTCTAATTGGTATATATCTATAAGCTACTGATATTATAGAATATCCTAAAGAAATAACTATTGATTGTGCTGCATGGATTTTTGTGTTTTTTTCAGAATCTTTCATTCCGAACAAAACAATTAACCCTCCTATCCATCCAAATATATAAGCAATTATTGATTTTCCTTTCTCTGTCATATTGAACCCCCCTTATAAATTTTTTTAATCCATGTGTTTACATATAAAATTACTGCTAATGGAAACACTATTATAACATTTTTGTTATAATTAATAGCTTCTTTAAATTTGAAATGAATTACTGCCAAAAAAGCTCTTGTCATTCCACAATTCCAACATTCTTTTCCACTAATCATTTTATATAAACATAGATTACTTGCTTTTTCAATTGGTATTAAAAATAATACCATTAATAAAATAAAATTAAATACAAAAAAAACTAATAATATTTTTTTATTTGCTTTTGATAACATTTCCATCTTTATCTGTAAATTTGCCTGTAGCTATTAAAATAATATCTACTAATGACCAAATTCCACATCCTCCTAGTGTTATTAGTTTTAAGATTCCTGTTCCAATTTTTCCAACATAAAATCTATCAGCTCCTAAATAACCTAAAAAGAATGATAATAATAGCGTTAATAGCCAGTCTTTATCACTTTCCATATTCTTTCCCCTTTCTTTAGAATCCTAATTCTATTCCTTTCTCTATGCCATAGTTTACTATCTTGAATTGATTTTCTTCTTCTTTTATACATATATCAAGTTCATACTCATCTTTTCCGTCTGAAAAAGTTACAGCTCCTGTAAGACTATTATTTACATATACAACCAAATTTGCTCTTACAAATTCCATATTTAACAATTTGTCTAATTTATTATCATTTTGCATTTTTGTAATAACTTTTTCTTCCATTTCTGGTATAACATTTTTATTTATAATTTGATAAGCATAGTTTTTTATTAATTCTTTAAAGCTCTCTTCTGTATATTCTGGATGTTTATCTAGAAAATTTTTCATAAACATACTTTCTTGTGCAGAACTTCTAAAATTTGATCTGTTACTTGCACTTAATGGAGTATCTTTTAACATAGTTTCTACTGCTCTTTTTTTTATATTTTCTACCTTAATTGTAATAAACATTACTACTGCAAAAATTACAATAATCAAAATTATTCCCATATAATCCCCCCTTATCTTTAGTATTTTTTGTATTTTTTATTTTCATATATAGGTTTATTGTATATTTTTCGACATATTTTGTCAATAGCAATATATAAAAATGTAAAAAAAGAACTTGACTAATAAATATCAAGTTCCTTAATAATTTTTTTCTGGTATTGCAATCATTAATTCATTATCTTCAACTTTTCTTCTATACCCATTGTACTCATACTGTGCACCCGTAAAGAATACTTGGTATTTCATATTTTCAAATTTGTTTTTTGCTAATGCCAAAAATTGATCTGTTTCATCTTCTGATAAATTTGATTTTATTCTTAATTCATAAAATGTAAAAACAACATATTCTGAATTTTGTTTTAATTTTTGATCTATATAATCACTTACAAATTTTAGTGTCATACTTTTTTCTCCTTTTGTTAAATTTTTACTATAATAAAAAGCACTATGAAAGCGCTTGAGATGTGGTGCACCATCTCGGGTTCGAACCGAGGACCTCTTGATTAAGAGTCAATTGCTCTACCAACTGAGCTAATGGTGCTTATAAGTA
>CAKPLV010000151.1 GCA_934167735.1 uncultured Clostridia bacterium
ATTTAATATTACTGCTCCAACTGCAACTTGTCCTGTATATGGCTCTCCTCTTGCCTCTCCATATATTACTCTTGCAAGAAGATTAACATTAGATGAACTACTTGATGATCCTCCAGATGATGACGAACTTGAATTTATGCCCATTGCGTTTAATGTTTTTGTTCCAGCAATTCCATCTACTTGTAATCCATTTTTCTTTTGAAATTTCTTTACTGCTGTTACTGTCTGACTCCCATATATTCCATCAACATTTCCACTATAATATCCCCATCTTTTTAGTTTTTCTTGTATGGCTCTAACTTCACTTCCTCTAGATCCATATTTAGATAATGCCTCTACTTGATTGTATTGAGATGATAATACCATTATAAAGGAAATAACTAATCCAATCATTAATATAATTCCAAAGATTCTTTTTTTCATAATATCACCCTTTGTATAAAATTTTATATTATTTTATACAAATTAGGGTTTTCTATACATTTTTTATTGCATTTCTTGCCATTTCATCACATCTATTATTATATTCATTATCAGCATGTCCTTTTACTTTTATGAATTCCACTTTATGTTTTTTGGTTAAATCATATAGCTCTTGCCATAATTCTTTATTTTTTACAGGTTCTCCTCCTGCTGTTTTCCAATTCTTTTTTATCCAATTGTAAATCCACCCTTGATTAAAAGCATTTACAACATATGCACTGTCACTATATACTTGAACATCACATTCAATTTTCAAACATTTTAATGCTTCTATTACAGCTGTTATTTCCATAACATTATTTGTTGTATTTTTCATTCCACCTGAAATTTCTTTTTTTACATCTTTGAACATTAAAATTGATCCCCATCCTCCTGGACCTGGATTTCCTGAACATGCCCCATCTGTATATATTATAACTTTTTCACTCATTTTCTATTTTCCTCTCTATATTTTTAATTTTTTTGTATATACCTATTTGTTTTTTCACATTTTTATGATAAGATTATATCAGCAATTTTAATTATTTACAATATTTTTTAGGAGGTTTTAATGAGTAACGTATTAGGAATTATCTCTGAATATAATCCATTTCACAATGGCCATTTATATCATTTAAGAGAATCAAAAAAAATAACACATTCAGATTATTCTATAGCTATAATGTCAGGTAACTTCACTCAAAGAGGAGAACCTTCTATTATTGACAAATGGTCTAGAGCCAAAATGGCAATTGAAAGTGGTGTTGATTTAGTTATTGAATTACCAACTATTTATGCTATTTCAAGTGCAGAAAATTTCGCATCTGGAGCTATAAAAATTCTTAATTCTTTAGGAATTGTTGATTATTTATCATTTGGAAGTGAATGTAATGATATTTCTATATTAAATGATATTGCAAATGTTCTATATGAAGAACCTTCTGATTATAAAACTTTACTTTCACATGAACTTTCAAAAGGAATTTCTTATCCTAAAGCAAGAGAAAAAGCTTTAATGATGTATTTAAATAATGTTAGGCGTTTTGCCAATGTTTTGTCATCACCTAACAATATATTAGGTATTGAATATTTAAAAGCTTTAAAAAGGCAAAAATGTTCAATTGAACCAGTAACAATTAAAAGACAAGGAACAGATCACAATGAATCATCTTTTGATGTTGATTCTAATTATGCTAGTGGAACAGCAATTCGTTCATCTTGCCAATTAAGTGATATTTCTTTACTTCAAAATAAAATGCCTGAATCTTCTTTTGAAATTTTAAATGAAAATATAAAAAAGGGTAATATTGTTAATAATATTTCATGTTTTGATAAAGAAATAATTTATACATTAAGAAAAATGTCTGTTGAAGAAATTGCAAATCTTCCTGATGTTTCAGAAGGCCTTGAATATTCTTTGAAATCTGCTGCTGATAATTGTAATAGTGTAATAGAGTTATTATCAATAGTTGATTCAAAAAGATATACAAAAACACGTATTCAAAGAATTTTGTTATATGCTATTTTAAACATTACAAAAAAAGATATGCAAACTTCAAAAACTATTATGCCTTATGTGCGTGTACTTGGTTTTAATGATAAAGGTAAAGGAATTGTTAGTGAAATTTCTAAAAGAAATAAAAAATTAGAATTAGTTTCTTCTGTCAAAAAGTTTGTTGACAAAGGTCCTAATAAAAATCTAAAAAGTATGATTGAAAAAGATATTTGGGCTTCTAATGTTTATACTTTAGGATATGATTATGAATCAAAAGCTAATTTAGATTATACACAAAAATTAATTATATATTAGAAAAAGCCAGCAAATTATTGCTGGCTCTTTTGTATTCTCTAATCAAGTAACTTGAGAGTTTCAAGATTATCTTTAATGCTGTCTTCATTCGCTGTCAAGAAATTGAAACTCTTAATGAATTTGAGTTTTGGATTAGTCTTGCTGGTTACCTTGTCTGCCCCCAGTGACTCCAACACATAAAGGATTCTAAATGTCTCCTCATATGTTCTGACCTCTTTCTTGATCTCTTCGATCAAGCGATTTTTCAGCTGGTGTACAACTTTCTTTCGGTCATTAAAACTAATGTGCCGAAATCTTGGAGCAACTAAAAAAACATCTTCTTCCCGATGACCTGCATTCTCAATATCGTCAAAAACGATATAAAGCTGGTTCATCGTGGTTTCAAAGTTCTTTCCTTTGATAACCTCTTTTACAATACTCTCTGCAACACTTTCATTCTGATTTCTAATAGTCATTTTTTCATCCTGCCTTTACTGTTTTTTAGAATACTTTTTATTTTTTATGCCTCCTTGGTCATAATACTTTTATTGTACCAAATTTCAGTATAAAAGTCAAATTATGTAAATATAGTATCAGATAAAGTAAAAAATAGCACTGAACTTTATGTTCAGCACTATTTTTGTTTTCTATTTTGCAATTTCATGATATGTTATGTCTATTACATTTATATTTTCAAATAGAGTTGCTTTTAAGTCTATATAATATATTCCGTTTTCAAGTATTATTGCATTTCCCAATTCACTTATAGTATATTCTTTTGATACACTATCTAATGAAATTGTTATTTTTTCGTCAGGATCTATGTTTTCTAATTCAACTCTTGCTACATCTACATCAATATTTGAAGTTTTAGATGTTTTTACAGTTGTATAATTTTTAGTTATATTAGATGTTATATCTTGTAAAATATGATTTAAAGCCTCTTCATCCATTTTACCTATATATGATCCTTCTGCATATGAATAATATCCTAAATTGTCTGTAAATTTACCTGTAC
>CAKPLV010000152.1 GCA_934167735.1 uncultured Clostridia bacterium
TTATCCAAAACTGTGGGAGAAGAGGATTATCCAAATACAAAACTACTAGATACATATAGTTTGGAATTTTTAGATTTACCAAATCAATATTCAGAAAAAGACTTGAAAAAGGCAATTATTTCTAATATGAGAGATTTTATTTTGGAAATAGGTAAGGATTTTTCATTTGTTGGAGAAGAATACAGAGTGCAAGTTGGTAATGAAGATTTTTATATTGATTTATTATTTTACAACCGAGCATTAAGCTGTTTAGTTGCATTTGAGCTTAAAGTTGGAAAATTTAAACCAGAATATATATCCAAAATGGATTTTTATTTAGAAGCATTGGATAGACAAGAGAAAAAGAAAAATGAAAATCCAAGTGTAGGAGTTATTTTATGTGCAAGTAAAGATGAACAAGTTGTTGAATATGCAATGAGTAGAAGCATGTCACCAACAATGGTTTCTCAATATACTTTAGAATTGATAGACAAAAAGTTATTAGAAGAGAAATTAAAAGAAATTAACGATATTGTAGAAGAAAATAATAAAGATTTGTAAAAATGTTCTATAAGATATAAAGAAGATGAAATTAGAAAGAAGGAATGGTATGAAAAAGAAAATAATATTAACAATATCATTTTTAATTAGTTTGATTCCAATGCTTTTTAATCAATATGGATGAGCAAAAGGGGTGGACGAAATTAGTGGATTAATTAATTTGCTTAATCCAATAGGAATTATATCTGTAATACTATTTATTTCAGGAGTTTGGATACATTTTAAAAGTGCCAAAATAAATAAGATTTTAGGTGGATTGGGAGTAATTGGAATTGTAATATCAGAAATTTATAATTTCTTGACATGGCACATACTTACTGTAACAGGAAATATAAGTATAAAAACTAGTATCAGATTAGCATTTCCAGAATTTTATGTAGGCTTAGTAATATCTTTAATTATGGTATTTGTTTATTTTTTTATTGATAAAATAGTAAAAAAATAAAAATTGGAGGATAAAATGTATTACAAGATTTTTGCAATATTATGTATGATAATATTTTACTTAATTTATATTTATAAATTAATAAGTTTAAATAAACAATCCATAAAAACAAATCAAGTAGGAAAAGGAAATATATTCGGAGAATACCTGAAGAAAAAACATCATTAGTAATTAATGGTATTTATAAGTGGAGTAGAAATTCTGCGTTTGTTGGATTTGAATATGTTAAATGTGTTTGGCAAAGAATATGAAGAATATAAAAAACATACATTAAAATATTTAGGTAGAAAATAATAATATATAAATGCTAAATAGGAAATAATGAAATAAGTGGAATAGATAAAGACATAACCACAAAAATTAAACATGTTATAGAGCAGATAAAAAATTTGCTCTTTTTTATTGACAAATTAAATTTAAAATAGTATTATTGTGTTATGCAAGTAATACAATAAAGAAAGGAGATAATTATGGAATATATTTTTGATAATGAAAGACCAATTTATATTCAATTAGTCGAAATGATACGAATTGACATTGTTTCTGGTAAATTTAAAAAAGGACAAAAATTGCCTTCTGTAAGAGAGCTAGCACTTATAATGAAGGTAAATCCAAATACAATGCAAAAAGCATTAGCAGAACTAGAAAACGAAAAATTAATTTATACAGAAAGAACAAATGGAAAATTTGTAACAGAAGATGAAAAAATGATTGAAAAAACAAAAAAACAATTAGCACAAGAAAAAGTTAATAATTATCTTAATAGTATGGAAAGTATAGGAATAAGCTATGAGTCAGCAGTGAAATACTTGCAAGAATTAGGAGGTAAAAATGGAATTAGTTAAATGTAATAATTTGTGCAAAGAATTTGATAATAAAAAAGTTCTAAAAGATGTTAATTTAACCATTCCGAAAGGAAGAATTATAGGTTTGCTTGGTAAAAATGGAATGGGAAAAACTACATTACTAAAATTAATAAATGATTTATTAACTCCTACAAGTGGAGAAGTACTAATAAATGGTGAAAAGCCAAATATAAATTCAAAGGAAATTATTTCATATTTGCCAGAGAGAACATATTTAGATAAGAGTATGAAAATTTCACAAATAATAACTTTTTTTGATGAGTTTTATGACAATTTTAATAAAGAAAAAGCAATTAAATTATTAAAAGATTTGGATTTGGATATCAATTCAAAAGTAAGTAAAATGTCAAAAGGTATGCAAGAAAAATTGCAATTAATATTGGTTATGAGTAGAGAGGCAAAATTATATATCTTAGATGAACCATTAGGAGGAGTTGATCCTGCTACTAGAGATTATATACTTGACACGATTCTTTCAAATTTTAGTGAAAATTCAAGTTTAATAATTTCTACACATATAATAAGTGATATTGAAAGAATATTAGATGATGTTATATTTATTGATAAAGGATCAATTGTATTAACAGCTTCTGCAGACGAATTAAGAAATAAAGAAAATGCGTCAATAGATGAAATATTTAGGAGGTGCTTTAAATGTTAAAAAAATTATTAAAATATGATTTGGAATGGTGCTATAAGCCTTTAGTAGTTTTCTATGCATTGACAATATTCTTTTCAATAATAGTAAGAATTGTAGAGAGCTGTGAACAGAGTTTGATACTTCTAATAATAGATAAGATATGTTGTGGTGTTGTCATCGCAATGATAATAAATATAATAATAAATTGCTTTATGAGAAATTGGGCAAGATTTGTGAAAAATATTTATAAAGATGAATCATATTTAACACATACATTACCAGTTAGTAAAAATGATATATTCTTATCTAAAATTTTAACAGCAATTATAACACTATTAACTTCATTTATTATTATAATTGTTTGTCTTGCAATTGCTACTTTAAATAAAGACACTTGGATTATATTAAAAGAATCTTTAGAACAATCTGCAATATATTTTAATTGTTCTGTATTCAGTTTTATATTTGTAATGGTTATTACGATATTTTTTGAATTTTTATTTATGATGATGAGTGGAATACTTGGAATTATAATAGGACACAAATCAAACAATTTAAAGATAGTTAAATCAATAATTATAGGATTTGCAATATATATAATATTGTCAATTTTGTCAATAGGAATATTATTTATTGCAGGATTTATAAATCCAGATATAATGTCAATATTTAATAATGTTGAAGTGAGTTCAAATGCACTTAAAAGTATGATGGTAATTGGAATATTGGTATATGCTATATATAATTTGATGATTTATTTTATAG
>CAKPLV010000153.1 GCA_934167735.1 uncultured Clostridia bacterium
TTGATAAAACAATGATTCAAATAAAAATGCTAAATACTTCTAAAGGCCCAGCAGTACACTCTTTAAGAGCACAAGCTGATAGAAAAAGATATCAAATGGAAATGAAGCATACTTTAGAAAAACAAGAGAATTTATTTTTAAAACAAGCAGAAATAGTTGACATAAAAATAGATGATAATAAAGTAAAATCAATAGAAACAAGTGTTGGAGCAATATATAATGTAAAATCAATTATAGTTGCCACAGGTACATATTTAAAAGGAAAGATATTTATTGGTGATTTTTCACAAGAAAGTGGACCTGATGGAGTATTTCCAGCCAATAGACTATCAGAAGCACTAAAAAAGAATGGAGTAAAATTGGTTAGATTCAAAACAGGTACACCTGCTAGAATTAATAAAAAAAGCATAGATTTTTCAAAAATGGAAGTACAAAAAGGTGATGATGGAATTATTCCATTTTCATTTGAAGACAAAATGAAAAAATTTGATCAAGTTGATTGTTATTTAACATATACAAATGAAAAAACACATGAAATAATCAGAAAAAACTTATATAGATCACCTTTATATGCAGGAGCAATAGAGGGAACAGGACCAAGATATTGTCCATCAATAGAAGATAAAGTAGTGAGATTTGCAGACAAACCAAGACATCAAGTATTTGTTGAACCAATTGGTATTGATACAGATGAAATGTATATCCAGGGAATGAGTTCATCACTTCCAGAGGATGTACAAATTGAAATGTATAGAACATTACCAGGATTGGAAAATGCTGAATTCACAAGACCAGCATATGCAATAGAATATGATTGTATAGACCCATCTGATTTAAAATTATCTTTGGAATATAAAAATATTGAAGGATTATTCTTTGCTGGTCAAACTAATGGAACATCAGGATATGAAGAAGCTGCATGCCAAGGATTAATTGCAGGAATAAATGCTTCACAAAAAATAAAAGGTAAAGAACCATTAATTTTAGATAGAACAGAAGCTTATATAGGTGTTTTAATTGATGATATTGTTACAAAAGGAACAAATGAACCATATAGAATGATGACATCAAGAGCAGAGTACAGGCTTTTATTAAGACAAGATAATGCTGATTTACGTTTAACTCAAAAAGGATATGATATTGGATTAATATCTGAAGAAAGATATAAGAAATTTATAGATAAAAAAGAAAAAATTGAAAAAGAAAAAGATAGATTAAAAAATACAATTGTTAAACCTTCAGAAAAAGTAAATAAATTATTAAAAGAATTAGGAACTTCTGAAATAAATACAGGTGTTAAAATGTCAGAATTACTAAAAAGAGCTGAAATAACATATGATTCACTTGAAACAATAGATGAACAAAGAGAAGATTTACCAGAACAAGTAAAAGAAGAAGTAGAAATACAATTAAAATATGAAGGTTATATAAATATGCAAGAGGCACAAGTAGAAAAATTCAAAAAATTAGAAAGAAAAATTTTACCAGAAGATATAGATTATAGTGAAATAAAAGGAATTAGCTTAGAAGCAAGACAAAAATTAAATAAACATAAACCACATTCGATTGGACAAGCTTCAAGAATATCAGGAGTATCTCCTGCAGATATATCTGTATTATTGGTTTATATGCAAACAAGAAAGTAAAGGAGAAGTATGAGGATGGAAAAAGAAGAATTTTTTGATAAAATCAAAGAAAAATCAACAAAAATTGGATTAAATTTATCTGTGGAGCAAATGAACAAATTTTATAATTACATGAATTTGTTAATTGAGTGGAATAAAAAAATAAATCTTACAGCAATTATAGAACCAGAAGATATAATTTTAAAACATTTTATTGATTCTTTGACAATCGTTCCATATTTAAATTCTAATACTACACTAGTAGATGTAGGAACAGGTGCAGGATTTCCAGGAATACCTGTTAGTATTGTTAGAGAAGATATAAAAATTACACTTGTAGATTCTTTACAAAAAAGATTAAACTTTCTAGAAGAAGTTGTATCACAATTAAATATAAAAAATGTAAAAATGATACATGCTAGAGCAGAAGAGTTTGGAAGAAATAAAGAATATAGAGAAAAATATGATTATGCAACATCAAGAGCAGTTGCAAATTTATCAACATTATCTGAATATTTAGTTCCACTTATAAAAGTCGAAGGAAAATGTATTTGCATGAAATCAAGTGATATAGAAGATGAAAAAAATCAGGCAGAAAATGCAATAAAAAAATTAGGTGGAAAAATAGAAAAAATAGAAAAATTTAATCTTCCAGATTCAGACATAGGAAGAAGTATAATAATAGTAAGTAAAACTTCAAAAACACCAGAGAAATACCCAAGAAAACCAGGAATTCCAAGTAAAGAACCATTAAAATAATAAAAAAGCTCCACGATTCAAAGTGGAGTTTTTTTTGAAAAAAATTTAAAAATCCATTGACATATTTAATAATATTATATATTATAATTATACAAATAATTTTGGAGGTATAACATGGGAAAAGTAATATCAGTTGCAAATCAAAAAGGTGGAGTAGGAAAAACAACAACAACAGTAAATCTAAGTACAATTCTAGCAAAAAAGGGTAAAAAAGTATTATTAATAGACACAGATCCTCAAGGAAATGCCACAAGCGGATTGGGAGTTGCAAAAGATGTAGAACTTTCTGTATATGATGTACTTGTAGGAGATACAAGCTTTGAAGAAACATTACAACAAACAAGTATAAAGAATTTAACAGTATGTCCATCAAACATCAGTTTGGCAGGAGCGGAAGTTGAATTAGTATCTATGATGTCAAGAGAACAAAGATTAAAAAGTAAACTTGATGTAATAAAAGATAATTATGACTTTATATTGATTGATTGTCCTCCATCATTGGGGTTAATTACACTTAATGCGTTTACAGCATCAGATAGTGTTTTAATACCAGTACAATGTGAATATTTTGCACTTGAAGGATTGGGACAATTGTTAAATACTGTAAATTTAGTTAAGAAACATTTGAACAAAAACTTAGAAATAGAAGGTGCTTTATTAACTATGTATGATGCAAGAACAAATCTTTCAAATCAAGTAGTAAAAGAAGTAAAAAAATATTTTGAAAATAAAGTATACAAAACAGTAATACCAAGAAATGTTAGACTTAGTGAAGCTCCAAGTTATGGAATGCCTATATCAATATATGATCCAAGATCAAAAGGCTG
>CAKPLV010000154.1 GCA_934167735.1 uncultured Clostridia bacterium
CTTGCTGATGGAACAAAAGTAGCTGAAGCAACAATAACAGCAGATGAAAATGGAGATTGGACACATACATTTACAGAATTACCAAAATACAAAGATCAAGGAACAGAAATAGTATATACAATTGAAGAAGTTCCAGTAGATAAATATACTACAAGTATCAATGGAACAACAATAACAAATACACATACACCAGCAACAACAGAAGTAACAGTAACAAAAACATGGAATGATAACGATAACCAAGATGGAATCAGACCAACAGAAATAAAAGTAAAATTACTTGCTGATGGAACAAAAGTAGCTGAAGCAACAATAACAGCAGATGAAAATGGAGATTGGACACATACATTTACAGACTTACCAAAATACAAAGATCAAGGAACAGAAATAAAATATACTATTGAAGAAATTTCAGTAGATGGATATGATACAAGAGTAAATGGAACAACAATAACAAATACACACGAACCAGAAAAAACACAAGTAATAGTAACAAAAACATGGAATGATAACAATAACCAAGATGGAATCAGACCAACAGAAATCACTGTAAAACTATATGCTGATGGTGAATATTTAAAAGATCAAACAATAACACCAAATGCAGAAGGAAACACATGGACATATACATTTACAAATTTACCAAAATATAAAAATGGAACAGAAATAGTATATACAGTTGAAGAAGTTCAAGTTAAAGATTATGAACAACCAACATATAGTAGTGATACATTAACAATAACAAACAAACACAAACCAGCAACAACACAAGTAACAGTAAACAAAACATGGGATGATAATACTGACCAAGATGGAATTAGACCAACAGAAATCACAGTAAAACTATATGCTGATGGTAAATATCTAAAAGATCAAAAAATAACACCAGATGCAAATGGAAACTGGACATATACATTTACAGGATTAGACAAAAAAGCAAATGGAATAGATATTAAATATACAGTTGTAGAAGAGCAAGTAACAGGATATGAACAACCAGTATATAGCGAAGATAATGGTATAATAACAATAACAAATACACATGTACCAGCAACAACAAAAATAACTGTAACTAAAGAGTGGGCAGATAATAGTAATGAATATTCAATCAGACCAGAAGAAATAAAAGTTCAATTATATGCAGATGGAAATAAACAAGGTGATGAAGTTTCATTAAATGAAGGTAATAATTGGTCATACACATTTGAAGATTTAGCACAAAAAGCTAATGGAAATAATATTGAATATACAGTAAGAGAAACAACAAATCTAACTGGATATACATCAACAATATCATCAAGTGAAAATGGATATGTAATTACAAATACATTAAATGAAATAGAAGATGAAGATCTTGTATTAAACAAAAATGTTGTTGAAGAACAAGAAGACGGTTCATTTAAAGTAATTGAAGAAAGTCAATTAAAAGATAAAATATATAATGTTGGAGATACTGTATGGTATTCAATAACAGTTACAAACAATGGAAGCAAAACAGCTTCAAGAACTGTAACAGATGAAATTCCAACAGGAATAGAATTTGTATCAGTTTCAGATAGTATAGCAATACCAACATATGATGCAACAACAAAAACAGTAACATGGAAAGTAACAAATTTACCAAGTGGAGAAAGCAGAACAATTTACATCAGAGGTACAGTTACTAAAGACGCAATAAAAGGTGATGCATCAGAAGAAATTACAATAGGTGTTGATTGGTGGAATACAGACAATACAATAACATCAAGTGATAGACTAATAAAATTATTTATTAGATTAGATGGAAACATTATAGCTAATGACCAACATCAAGGTCAAAATGTAGATGAATACACAACATGTGTAGGAACAATGTTAGCAACAAAAGTATTAACATCAGATGAATTGGTTGGTACACAAGCAATACCTACAACATTAGAAGAATATGCAAAATTAAACAGTGATATATTAGCGAAAGTAGAAAAAGGTACAGATCTTGAAACAATTGCAAAAAATATCAATGCATTAAATCAAAAAGTATGGAATGAAAATACAGAGACATATGAAACACTAACATTTGATCCAGAAACTCAAATGATAGTATGTTATGTATTAAAATCAGAAGCTGATGCATATCATATTGATGCAGTAATAAGACCAAGAGAAGAAAAACAAATTAACTTATATGAAGTTGAAAACATAGCTGTTTCAAAAGAAATTACAAGTAATGTAACAATAAATGTTGGAAAAACAATAGAACTTGTAAATGTTCCTGTAAGAAAAATTTGGAAAGACAACAATATTGCTGAAAGATCAAATGTTACAGTACAATTATATAAAAATGGTACAGCAGAAGGTAACTCAATAATATTAAATGATGCAAATAATTGGGAATATAAATGGACTAAACTACACAAATATGATAGTCAAGGAAATGAAATCCAATATACTGTAAAAGAAATCAAAATTGGAAATGAAACTATTAAAGATAACCAAACTACAAATTATATTGTAAGTCAATCTGTTAATGAGAAAACAGGAGTTGTTGAAATTGTAAATACTTATAAAAATGTAACAATAAATAAACAAAAATTAACATCAACATCAACAGAAACTGGAACTGTTAATAAAAATGTAGATGTAGTATTTGTACTTGATACTTCAAGTAGTATGCAAGGAACTAGTGCTACAAATATGGTAAATGCATTAAATAATGTAATGGGAGAAATTCTTAAAAATTCAAATAATAGAGTAGGAATTGTAGGATATAGTGATTCTTGGTATGGTGATAGTCTTTCAACAAACATATTAGAACTACAACATTATACTGCTAAATCAGATAACAAATATATTAAAATAAGTGGATCTGGAAAGAATACATTAATATATCCAAATGTTAATGAAAGCGATGGAAATTCAAGATTTGTAAGAGGTGCAACATATACTCAAATAGGTATAAGAGATGCTGCTAATATGTTAATAAAAGCTGATTCAAAAGAAGGAAGAACACCTGTAATTATTTTACTTACAGATGGTGACCCAACAAGATATACAACAAAGTATTCAAAAGTTGGAGATTATACAAACGGAAATGGAATAAATAGATCTAATGAAGGTGCATATTATACAATAAGATCAGCAAAATCTTATAAACAATTAGTAAATGATGCATATGATAAAAATGCACAATTCTATACGATAGGAATAGGAATGAATAGTACAGATG
>CAKPLV010000155.1 GCA_934167735.1 uncultured Clostridia bacterium
TTATATGATTGAACATCTTTTACTACATATTTATATCCATCTCCACCAATTCCAAGAATTCCATATTCTTTTATTATTTTGAACCCATCTAAAACAAATACTTTTCTCTCTTGGACACTTCTTTGCGAAAGATCCAGATGGCTTACTTGTGAAATCAAATCAGTCGGTAAAAACTTATAATTTAATGTGAATGGTTTTCCATTTATTTTTAAGCTTTTTATTTTTAATTCATTTCCATTTCCAACTTCTTTTGCAGTAATTTTAAATTCTATAAGTTTTAGTCCTTCTTTTGCATCTATATCAACTTCTTTTATTCCAGTATAATTATTTAATTCTATCTTTTCTTCTCCAATATTATCTGAATAATTACTTCTTTGAATAAATTCAATTGTAAAATTGTTATCAGTAGTATTTGATTTAGCTTCTATATCCAATTCCATTTTATATTGATTATTTTCTTTAACATCATATATATCTTTTGTTATAAATGTTTGTGAATTTTCGTTATTAAACATAACCAAATCACTTTTAAATAACGATAATACCAATATAAAAATTATAAACAAAATAAGCAGAATCATTAAATATTTTATTTTAAATATCTTATTTATCTTCTGGCTTTGTTGAAGTTTATTATAGGAATAAGATGATATTACTGGAAATATAAGTGTTAAAATCCATATTAAACCTGTATATCCTATTCTTTTCAAATATGCAAATATTGTGGCATAAATTATACCAAATATAAAATTTACAAGTATAAGTTTTATAAAGTCTTTTCTTTCGTTTTTTAGCATTATCAAATAAAATAACATTATTAATGCTAATACAAAAAATGTTATTCTTGATTGACTTAGAATAATTCCAAAAATCAATAAAGTTGATATTCCTGAATATATTTTTTCTTTTTTATTAAGCATTTGGTCTATACTTAATAAATATGCTACTACTGTTGTTATTGCAAATGTATTACTATATAAGAAAAGTGAATACATTCTTGTTAATGTTTCTTGTTCTACTGTTGCATTAATAGTTTTCTTTACAAACTCATATGTTATATTTGTTGTTGATAAATCTATTCCGAAAATAACTAATATTATACCTGAAATTATTATGATATTTTTTATTATACTAAGATTTTCTGAGTTTTCTTTTAAATTTTGATTTACTATTATATACATTATAAATACTGATATATATCTAAATATATAATTAATTGTTCCATTCAAACTTATAAATGTATTAAATATTAAAGGTAATGCTGATATTATAATTAACATCAGCATTACTTTTGTTGTTTTATTTGTTATCGTTTGTTTTTCTTTAAAACTTTGTATTATTACACATATTCCTGATATTCCTACAATAATATTAATTAAATTATCATTTTTTACTAATGGATTTCCTATTAATATTGTGGCTAATAATATTATCACAAATATCATTATTGTTGTTTTACTTTTTTTCATTTTTTATTAGCTTTCTTTTTGTACTTTTTTTGCTCCCCACTTTTTTGATGTTGATAATGGACTATCTTTTGCAAGTGTTACAGTTAAATTTGAACAGCCATAAAATGCATAATCATTTATACTTGTTACACTTGCTGGAATTCTTATATCTGTTAATCCTTTACAATCTTGAAATGCAGAACTTTCTATCGATGTTACACCATCTGAAATTGTTACATTTGCTAAAGTTGTACATCCCATAAATGCCCTATATCTTATTTTAGATAAACTTCCTGGAATATTTATAGTCGTTAATTTTGTACAGTTCATAAAGGCTGCATTTGCCATGCTTACAAGAGTTGCTGGTAAAGTTACAGTTTCAAGTTCACTATCTCCATATACTCCACCGATAGCTCCTATAGTTTCAATTCCTTCTTCGATTATTAAATTTTTTGCATTTACTACTCCTAATGTCTCTACATTTTTTACTACAACACCATTAATTGTACTTGGAATAATTAATGTATCTACATCATTTTTTAATTTACACCATGTTCCAGCTACATTAAAATATGTTTCGCTATCATTTTCATAATAACTAATTACATAATCTTCTTTTACTTTTACAATTGTGTTTGTTGTTGGTTCAAACTCAAACATATTCTCATCTCTAAGTTTAGTAGGTTTTTCATCCATGATATCATAAAGACCTTGTATTGTGTTCTTTTCATCTTCTTCTGCATTTTCAGTATCATTTTTAGCTTGTTTTGCTTTTGAAATCATTCCATTATTACCAGAAAGTATCGCAATACTTACACCAGCTAATATAATCAAAACAACTATTGTTACTGTAAGTGCTATTAATGTTATTCCTTTGTTTTTTTCGAATGTTTTTTCTAACATTTTTATCCCCCTTTTAAACTCTTTTTATTCGTATTTATGTTATCACATTATTGGTATTTTTTTCAATTATTTTTTTAAAAAAATTTTAATTTTTACAAATTCAAAATGAATATTATAAAGCCAATTTATAATAGAATATTTTTTATAAATTTTATGTGTATAGAAGTTCCTGTTAAATTCTACTTTTTTAGCATTTTTCTTATCTTTGTCAAATATATTGTATAAAAATATTTTCAGTTCTTCTTGTTGTCTTTCAAATAATTCTTGATCTTTGAATATTGGTTGATTTACCATTTTTAAATATTTTTCATCATCATTATCAATTTCTTTAACAACTTTTAAAACCCCGTCTAAATTCTCATAGTCATTACAATTAATAAAAGATTTTTCATTATATATTTCACAAATTCTTGGATCTCCCCAATATATTGGAATCGCATTTGAAGCAAATGCATCAAAGATTTTTTCTGTATTATATTCAGGGAATTGTTGATTTTCACAAGCAACAACAAATTTATATTGTTTTTGAAAATTTATTTTATCTATCTTTTTATTTCCTATTTTTCTTCCAATATTATTTTTTAGGTATCCACCACTGTCTACTTTTTTGTATTCATTTAATTTATTCAATATATGTATTCTCATAGGATTAAACATATTTTTACCATATACAAAAGCACAAAATTTCTTATTTTGAATATCTGTTATTGGCTTTCTGTTTTGAATGATATCATAAACTTCTTTTTCCAATAAAATATTGTATTTTAAATACCTATCTTCAAATTTCATATTATAAAGTCCAATTG
>CAKPLV010000156.1 GCA_934167735.1 uncultured Clostridia bacterium
CTTAAGAAGCATCTTCCTGAATAAGCAAAACAAATTGCACCATGAATGAATATTTCAACTTCCATATCTTTTGGTTTGTTTTCCATTATATATCTTAATTGTTCTTTATTCATTTCTCTCGCCATTATCATTCTTTTAGCACCATTTTTATACCAGAAATTGCATGCATGTAAACTTACAATATTTGCTTGTGTACTTACATTAATATTTACACTTGGTGCATATTTTTTTAATACTTCAATAACTCCTCCATCTGCTGCTATTATTCCATCTGGTTTTAGTACTTCTAGTTTTTTTGCCATTTCTATTATTTCTTCATATTTTTCATCCCATGCAAATATATTTAATGTTACATATACTTTTTTTCCTATTTCATGTGCATATTTTATAGTATTTTCTAAATCATCATCTTGCATATCTGCTCTTGTTCTTAATGATAATGATGATGTACCACAATAAACAGCATCAGCTCCATATAAAAAAGCTATTTTTGCTTTTTGAAATGATCCTGCTGGTGCTAGCAATTCTACTTCTTTCATTTTACATCTTCCTTTTTTCGTTAATTTAACAGATATATTATATATTCTTTTCTCAATTATGTCAAATTCATAGGTTGAAATTATACAATATTTAAGAATTTTTTTATTTTAGTTGATACTATATTGGGAACAATAGTTGGTATCTCTGGATTATGGGAAATAAAATTATTATTTGATAATAAAAATTAAAAAGTTGCGAAATGCAACTTTTTTGTTTTAAAAATTTATAATATTTAGATGTTCAAGCAAAATTTTTAAGCCCAATAATATTAATATTATTCCTCCAAATAATTCTGCTGTGTTTTCATATTTGTCTCCAAATCGATTTCCTATTTTTGTTACAATTACAGAAAGTACAAATGTGATTATTCCTATAAATGTAATTGCTAAAAGTAAATTAACTTTTAAGAATGCAAATGTTATTCCAACTGCAAGTGCATCAATACTTGTTGCTATTGCTAGTATTACCATACTTTTTACATCAACATCATCATTTATATTTTCATTGTTCTCTAAGCCAAGTGAGTCTTTAATCATTTTTGCTCCTATTATTCCTAGTAATACAAATGCTATCCAGTGATCTATATTTGTTATAATACTTTCAAATGCAGATCCTAGAAAATATCCTATTACTGGCATTAGTGCTTGGAATCCTCCAAAGTATAATCCTATTATGATTGCTTTTTTCCAATCCATCTTTTTCATTGATATTCCTTTGCAGATTGAAACAGCAAATGCGTCCATTCCAAGCCCAATACTTAATAGTATTAATTCTACAATTCCCATTCTTTACACCCTCTCATTTTTTGTATACGAAATGTAATTATACTATTTATTTTTACTCTTGGCAAGTAATTTTTAGTACTTCATATAAAAAAAAAGAGCAGAAAACTTTTTGGTTTTCTACTCAAATATTTTTATGATATAGAAGCATTATATATTTTAACAATTACATCATTTAATTTTGCATCAAATTCTTCTTGTGATTGATTTGCATTTAAATCTTGTAATAATGCTCTTGAAAAACTTGCTATCATTCTATTATTTTTAGCTAATAATTCAACAGCTTTTTCAATATCATATCCACCTGATAATGCTACAATTCTTACAACACATTCATAATCATATAAATCTAAATAATGATTTGCTACTGTTGGAATTGTAAATTTGAACATTATTTTATCTTCTTTATTCCATGTATCAAGTTGTTTTTTGATTTCTTCTTTTAATATTTCTTCGCATTTTTCTTTTTCTGGTGCATTTATATCAACTTCTGGTTCGATAATTGGAACAAGCCCTGCATCACAGATTGTTTTTGCAAATTCAAATTGTTGTGCAACTATTGCTTTTATTCCTTCAACATTTGGTTCATATATTACAGATCTCATTTTTGTACCAAAAACGTGTTTTTCATTTGCTTCTTTTAATTCTGTTTCTAATTCTGGAATTGGTTTCATAAGTTTTACACCATTGTTTTCTTCTTGAAGTCCTTTATCTACTTTTAAGAATGATACAATGTGTTTTTGATTCCATAAATAGTCAGCTGTATATTCATCATTTACTTTTGATAACATTGTTCTTTCAAATAATATTGCTCCAATGATATGTTCACTTGTAAATGATTTGCTTGTAAATACTCTTTTTCTCATTTCATGAATTAGATCAAACATTTCTTCTTCTGTGCTATATGCACTTTCTGGAATACCATATGCTTTTAATGTTTTGCTACTGCTTCCTCCACTTTGATCTAATGCTGCAATAAAACCTTGACCATTTTTTATGATCTCATACATTTCATTATTCATATCTATTACCTACCTTTCAAAATTTCATTATCATTATATATCATATAATTTTAATAAGTCAATAGCTGATTTCTCAACTATTAAATATAATATATTATAATTCCTATTAAGATTAATGAATTTCCTATAATTTTGTTTTTTGTTATTTTCTCACCTAATAATCTATTACTTAATATCATTACAAATATATATCCTAGTGATTCAATTATCGGCTGATTTTTATATGCAACTCCTTTTAGCCCTATAATAGTTAATATTGTTGATAATACAAGTAATCCATATCCTGTTATTACATATGGATTTAAATATTCTTTTATTAAAGAACCATGTTCTTTTGTTGCACTCTTTTTTAATAATATTTGGGATATTGAACTTATAAAAACTGATAATATTAATATTATAATATATTTACTCATCTTTATTCACTATAATTGTACCTATTATTACAATTATTACTCCTATTACATTTTTTATTGTTATTGTATCTTTGAAAATTATTATTGCCCATATTATTGACCATAATAATCCCATTGCTTTATTAGCATATGCAACTGATATATCAAATTTTTTTATAAGTTGTTGCCATATAATTGCATATAATCCTAAAATTAATATTTCTATCCCATAAAACATTATAAATTTAAAAGATAAAAAACTCTCTCCAGAAGCGAATTTTGCAAATACTGTTGATAAAGTATATACTGCAATTACTGCTTGGAGTATTAGTATATGTTTTATTGTGAGTGTGTTTTTTATTTCCTC
>CAKPLV010000157.1 GCA_934167735.1 uncultured Clostridia bacterium
GGAAATGACATTTTAAAAAGTGATACAGTAACAATAAATTATAATTATAAATAAAAAATAAACCCATAATAATGCAGATGCATGTTTATGGGTTTTGTTTTATTTTGTTGTATTACTTTGAGAACCTTGAATTGTATAAATAGAGTTCTCTATTTTCTCTAATCTATCCTCTGTTTTCTTTTTGCTAAGATGTAAAGAGTAAACTAAACAAACTAAACTAATAATACTAATAATGCTAAGTGTATAGAAAAATGATAATAAACTAATTCTTGTATGTTCATTTTTTGGTTCTTGGTTTTGCTTTTGTTCTTCCATTTTTACACCTCCTCCTTTGTATGTCAACATGATATCATAACAAACAAAATATGACAATAGGAAAAAGAAAAAAATCGCTATTTTTTAGCGATTTAATTATGCCATAGCAGCATTTAGTTTTTTAGATAAATTAGATTTTTTTCTAGCAGCTGTATTTTTTACTATTACACCTTTTGTGCAAGCTTGGTCAATTTTTTTAGTAGCTTCAGAAAAAAGAACTTTAGCTTCTTCTAAATTACCAGCAGCAATAGCTTCTTCGAATTTCTTTACAGCTGATTTATATCCAGTTTTAATCATATTATTTGTTAATGTTTTCTTCTCAATAATTTTAACTCTCTTTTTTGCTGATTTAATATTTGGCATGTGATGCACCTCCTCTTAGTAAATATAAACTATAACGTATAACATTATAACATACAAAACTTAATATTGCAAGAGTTTTTTATTTTAACTTTTAAAAAATATTGCACTTAAAGCCATAATATGGTATATTAATATACGAGTGAAGAATTCACAAACATATGAAAGGTAGTGATAATATGATAGCAATAGGAAGCGACCATGGAGGATACAGATTAAAAGAAGAAATAAAAAGATATTTAGATGAAAAAGGAATAATTTATAATGACTGTGGAACATATTCAGAAGAAAGTGTAGATTATCCTAACATTGCAAAAGAAGTTGCAAAAAAAATTCAAAGCAAAGAATGTGAGCAAGGAATTCTAATATGTCGTTCAGGAATTGGAATGAGTATAGTTGCAAACAAATTCAAAGGAATAAGATGTGCAAAATGTAATAATGAACAAGAAGCAAAATTCTCAAAAATGCACAATAATAGCAATGTGCTAGCAATTGGAGCAGATTATGTAAGCACAAATGAAGCAATATGCATTGTTAGAACATGGATTGCAACTCAATTTGAAGGTGGAAGACATCAAGAAAGAATAGATATAATAAATGAAATAGAAGCAGAAAATATGAAATAATGGAGGAAGGCATAAATGTGGGGAAATATAGCAATAGCATTTATACTGGCGTTTATCGTATCATTTATGGTAACACCATATACAATAAAAATTGCTGAAAAAATTGGAGCAGTAGATATACCTAAAGACAAAAGAAGAATGCATACTAAAAAAATGCCAAAATTCGGAGGACCTGCAGTTATACTCGGATTTATAGTATCAATGATATACTTAATAATAGTAATGAGTATAGAAGGCAGTTTAGACTTATTTACAGAACAAGAATATGGAAAAAAACTTCTAGGAATATTGCTAGGAATATGTGCAATAGCAGTAACAGGAGTATTAGATGATGTAAAAACATTAAAACCATGGCAAGAATTAATAGGGCAAACAATTGCTGCTATAATTGTTGTTGCATTCGGAACAAAAATAGAACATTTAGATATACCATTTTTCTATATGATAGGTTTAAATGATGTAATATCTACAATAATAACAATACTATGGATAGTAGGTATAACAAATGCTATAAATTTAATTGACGGTTTAGATGGACTATCATCAGGAATATCATTAATATCATGTATCTCATTATTAATAATATTCTTATTAAATGGTTCACCAATGATAGCAACAGTCATAGTTACAGCAATGAGTGGTGCATTAGTTGGATTTTTACCATATAATTTTTCACCTGCAAAAACATTTATTGGAGATACAGGATCAAATTTCCTAGGATTTATGTTGGCAGTTGTATCAATATTAGGTGTTGCAAAAACATATACAATAGCAGTTATAGTTTTACCTGTAATTGTATTGGGTTTACCAATATTTGATGTATTATTTGCTATAATAAGAAGACTTGCAAAAGGAAAATCAATAAAAGCAGTATTCCAACCAGACAAAGGACACTTGCATCACAGATTAGTAGAAAAAGGCTTTACACAAAAACAAGCAGTATTAATATTATATGGATTAAGTGCTTCACTTGGAATGTTTGCAATAATATTATTTGATAGTGGAATATGGAAAGCATTATCATTTTTACTTATGATAATAGCAGCAGTTGCAATAGGCTATAAAAATTTCATGAAAGAAAAAGAAGAAAATAAAAGACTAATAGAAGAAGAAAACAAATAAAGCAGAAAGGAAACAACAAAATGTTAAAAGAATTCAAAGAATTTGCAACAAGAGGAAATATAGTTGATTTAGCAATAGGTGTTGTAATAGGAGGAGCATTTCAAAAAATAGTAAATTCACTAGTAAATGATATAATAATGCCACTTATATCAATACTTACAGGAAAAGTAGACTTTTCTGATATGGTATTAACAATAGGAAATGTATCAATAAAATATGGTAATTTTATAACATCAATTGTAGACTTTTTAATAATTACATTCTCTATATTTTTAGTTGTAAAATATATAAATAAATTAAACAAAATAAAAGAATTAGGGGATTTAGCAGCATCTAAATTAGACAAAAAAGGCAGATTTAAAAAACACAAACATGAAGAAGAATCTAAAAAAGATCCAGAAACTAAGAATTGTCCATATTGTTTAAAAGAAATAAAATATAAAGCAACAAGATGTCCATATTGTACATCAGACTTAGAGGAAAAAGGAGAAATGCAAGATGAAGGATAAAATAATAAAATTTTTAGCACACAATGGAAAAATCTCAGTAGTATGTGCTTCAACAACAAATTTAGTAGAAGAAGCAAGAAAAACACATGATCTAAGTCCAGTGGCAACAGCAGTATTTGGTAGAGCATTAACAATAAC
>CAKPLV010000158.1 GCA_934167735.1 uncultured Clostridia bacterium
TGTTAATATTTTTGGTTCTCCATCAACTAATGCTAACATTATTACACCAAATGTATCTTGCATTTGAGTATTTTTATATAATTGATTTAATACAACTTGTGGATTAGCATCTCTTTTTAATTCCATAACGATTCTTACTCTATCATTTCTGTCTGATTCATCACGCATTTCAGAGATACCTTCAATTCTTTTTTCTCTACATAATTTTGCAATATTTTCCAATAAACGAGCTTTATTAACTTGATATGGAAGTGATGAAACAATAACTCTTTGTCTATTTCCACTCATTTCTTCAATTTCAGCTTCTGCTCTCATTATAATTTTTCCACGACCTGTTTTGTATGCTTCTTTAATACCTTCTAATCCAAGAATTAATCCACCTGTTGGGAAATCAGGTCCTTTTATAATCTTTATTAAATCATCATCAGATACAGAGTCTTCGTCAATTATTTTTATAATTCCATTAATAACTTCTGTTAAATTATGTGGTGGTATATTTGTTGCCATACCAACTGCAATTCCGGATGTACCATTGATTAGTAATGCTGGTATTTTTGCTGGTAAAACTGTTGGCTCTTGTAATCTATCATCATAGTTTGGCATAAAGTCTACCGTATTTTTTTCAATGTCTACCAACATTTGTTCAGCAATTTTTGACATTCTTGCTTCTGTATACCTCATTGCTGCTGCCCCATCACCATCTATTGATCCAAAGTTTCCATGACCATCGATTAACATATATCTCATAGAAAAGTCTTGAGCCATTCTAACCATGGCATCATATACAGAACTATCTCCATGAGGATGATATCTACCTAATACAGATCCAACCGTATTGGCACATTTCCTATATGGTTTATCAGAAGTGATTCCATCTTCGTGCATTGCATATAATATTCTTCTATGCACTGGTTTCATACCATCTCTGACATCTGGTAATGCTCTAGAAACAATTACACTCATGGCGTAATCAATATATGCTGTTCTCATTTCTTCTTCAATGTCTCTTTTTATTATATTACCATCTTGTATTTCTCCCATTGTATTCTACCTCTTTCCTTATTTTTTACACTTGTATTATATTATACCAGTGCCTATTTTGCAAGGCTTTTGGGTAATTATTTTTTCTATTTATTGAATATTTTTACTATATTATATATTTTTTATTAATTCAATTTCAGCATCAGTTAAATTAAAGTTGTGACCATTATTTTTTAATATTTCTTGCATATTTTTAACATACTTTATTTCATTAATTGTATTTTTAAATGGAACAATTTTTTCAGATAAATTATCTATTTTTTTATATATTTTTTCCATTTCATTAAAATCATGATTCTTATAGCCATTTTTCCATTTTTCAATATAATTGTCTAAAATTTTAAAATAATCTTGTTGATTATTCATTTCATTTTTTATATTATTTGTAACATTATTTAATAAGACATTTTTTCCACTCTTTATTAAATTATTTACAGTATAATTTATATAACCTTTTTTGTACACTTTATTAAGTGCTGTATCTACTAAATTTGAAACTGTATCAACAATTCCTCCACTTCCAACTGCAGTTCGAACTTGTTCCAAATTTTCAAAATTGCCTGTGACTATCCCCTTAGCACTTTTGGCAAAGTCAACTAATTTGTCAACGACAACATTTATCCCTTCATTTATTCCATTTTCCATTAAAGCATTTTTAATATCTATTACTTGATTTTCTATCATATCTGGTAATATAGATCTTAATCCAACATCAATTGCTGTATTAACAATTTTCCCTAAATTAGAATTAAAAAAACTTTTTTGTTTATTATTAAGCTCTATATCATTATTTATAGTATTAGTTAGTTCCATTAATTTCCTCCTATTATTTTATCTTGTATTTTTATTTTCCAATTCTTTTTCCATTAATTTTTTAATAAATTAATTATTTTATTTTTCCAATTAAATTTTATTTCTTAATTTAATTTTTTATCATCCGTATTATTTACAATAATATTATTTAGTAATAATATCCATAGAATAAAAATTTTTTTCCAATTTCATAATTGTATTAAATATTATTAGACAATATTTAATTGTCAATAAATTATTTTTCCAATAATTTTTAATAAATTTTTATAAATAAATTTAAAGATTTTCAAAAAATTTATTCTCTTTTATTTTATATGCGTATATTTTATATAAATAATTTATATAAATATTTTTATATTTTCCTGAAAATATACATCTTACTTTTTTATCAAATTTTCCATTTTAGAGTTCACATAAATGGCAAAAGTTTATAAGTAATTTTCCATTATATTTATATCATTTTATAAAAACAATTAAATAAAAACGTAAACTTTCCCTAATATTTCTATTCCATGCTTTTTATATTTCTAGCAACTTCATTAACTTATTTTTCCATTTTTTTAGTTTCAATTTGCAAACAAATTGGTTATAGTAATATTTTCTATTTTTATTTATTTAAATAATTTTTAAATATTATATTAATTTTTTTCTTTTTTATTAAATAAAAATATATTTCCAATAATTTAGTCTAAAATTATTAGAAATAAAAAATAAATGCTTTAATAATTATTATTGTTTTTAAATTATTGTTTAATTTATTTTATGTTTTTTAAATAATTTTATATATTAATATTTATTTAAAATAATTTTTATATTAATTATTTAAATATAATATTTAAAATTAAAAATATTATAAATTAATTATAATTATTTTTTTAATTTAATCTTTTTTAAAATTTATATTTATAAATTCAATTGAATAATATTAAAAATCAAATATTTGATTTTTATATTTATATATTATTTTATTAATTTTCTTATATTTAAATTTTATTTAGCCAAAAATTAATCTCATACTTTAGCCATATTTTTACCTAATTATTATTAAATTATTTCTTTTACTTATATAAGTATACCATTAAATTTTATTCACTTTTCCCTAGCAATTTATATCAATAAATTTTCATTAGCATTTATTTAGTTTTACTTTTTTTACCAGTTGTTTATTAGATAGTTAAACCACTTAAGAAAAATTTTTTCATTTGATCATCCATG
>CAKPLV010000159.1 GCA_934167735.1 uncultured Clostridia bacterium
GGAATATATAGACTTGCAGATGAAAACATACAGTGTACTTTATCAATATCATTACATGCAACTACAAATGAGAAAAGAAGTAGTATGATGCCAGTAAATAATGCCTTTCCAATAGAAGAATTATTACAAGCATGTAAAGATTATATTGCAAAAACAAATAAAAGAATTTCATTTGAATATGCTTTAGCAAAAGACAATAATGATAATTTAGAAGATGCAAAAAGACTTGTCAAATTATTAAAAGGAATGATTTGTCATGTAAATCTAATTCCAATAAATAAAATTGAAAATGGAGCATATACAAAAAGTTCAAATGAAAACATAATTAAATTTAGAGATTACTTAAATGACCATGGAATTGTTGCTACAATAAGAAGAGAATTAGGCTCAGACATTGATGCTGCATGTGGTCAATTAAGAAGAAAAAATTTAAAAAACGAAAGTTCATCAAATTAATAAAAGTAATTGAAAAAAATATTAAAATATGATATAACAAACGTAAAGAAAGATACGAGGTGAAATATGATAATAGCTTATGCAAAATCAGATATAGGAAAAGCTAGAGAAATGAACCAAGACGCATACTATATATCTGATTCGTTAAGTGAAGTACAATTATATTTACTAGCAGACGGAATGGGACGGTTACAAAGGTGGAGAAATTGCTAGCAATTTAGCTATAAAATGTACCAAAAATTATATTGAAAACAATTTTAAAGAAACACCTAAAGATAGAGAAAGTCTTTTGCAATTAATAGCAAGCAGTATGGAATATGCAAACATGGTTATATATGAAAAAGCAAAAGAAGATAAAGAATTTGAAGGAATGGGTACTACTTTAGAAGTTTGTTTAATATATAATAATAAGGCATATATTGGTCATGTTGGAGATAGTAGAATATATAGAATAAGAAAAGATTTTATACGTAAACTTACACAAGATCATAGCTATGTACAAAAACTTGTAAAAGACGGAACAATTACAAAAGAAGAAGCAGAAAACCATCCAAAAAAGAATATGTTAATGAAGGCACTTGGATGTAATGCATTTGTTGAGCCTGATGTATCAGTAAAAGGATTTTTAAGAGAAGATATTTTATTAATATCATCAGATGGATTAACTAACATGGTAAAACAAGAAGATTTATTTAGAATCGCAAAAGGAAATATAGAAAAAGCACCTATCAGGCTTGTAGACTTAGCAAATGATAATGGTGGGTTAGATAATATAACAGTTATAGTAATCAAAAACATATAAATAACCTATAAGGGGAGAGAGAAGAATGGATTTAAAAGGTAGATTATTAGGAAATCGATATGAGATCATAGAAAAAATTGGCTCAGGTGGTATGGCAACAGTATATAAAGCAAAATGCCATGTGTTAAATAGATATGTAGCAATAAAAATATTAAGAGATGAATTCACAACAGATGAAGAATTTATAAAAAGATTCGAAGTTGAAGCACAATCAGCAGCCAGTATAACACATCCTAATATAGTATCAGTATATGATGTCGGTGTAGATGGAAACCTATATTATATTGTCATGGAATTAATAAAGGGAAAAACACTTAAAGAAATAATAACAGAGGAAAAAGGTCCATTACCTTGGAAATGGTCTGTTAATATTGCAATACAAATTGCATCAGCATTAGAAGTTGCACATAGAAACCATATAATACATAGAGATATAAAACCACATAATATAATAATTACAGAAGATGGGGTTGCAAAAGTAACTGATTTTGGAATAGCAAAAGCAGTTTCAAATTCTACAATAACAGCATTTGGAACAACAATAGGTTCTGTACATTATTTTTCACCAGAACATGCAAGAGGTGGATTTACAGATGAGAAATCAGATTTATATTCACTTGGTGTTGTAATGTATGAAATGTTAACTGGTAGAGTTCCATTTGATGCAGATACTCCAGTATCTGTAGCATTAAAACATATGCAAGAAGAACCAATTGCACCAATCCAAGTTAATCCAAACATTCCAGTAGCAGTTAATGACATAATAATGAAAGCAATGAAAAAAGATACAAATTTAAGATATCAAAATGCAACTGCAATGTTATTAGATTTAAGAAGATCTTTAAAAGATCCAAATGGAAACTTTGTAGACAATACTGAATATGTTGGAGATTTTCCAACACAAAGAATATCAACATTAGGAATGGATGAAGAAAATAGAAGTCCAAAAGCAACACAAAAAGGCAAAAAGAAAAATAAATTCGCAGAATTTATAAAAACACATAAAGTATTATCATCAATAATAGGATTAATATTATTATTTATTATAAGTATTGGAGCAACAGTTGGTATTTCAAAAGCAACAAGACCAAAAGAAGTTGCAATACCAAATTTAGTAGGAAAATCTGTTGATGAAGTAAAACAAATATTACAAGATAATAAATTAAATTATGTAGAAGATAGCCAAGAATATAATACAGAATATGCAGAAGGACAAATAATATCACAAAATCCACCATTTGTTGAAGGCAGAAAAGTTAGAGAACATACAGATGTAAAAGTTGTGGTAAGTCTTGGAACAGAAACAACAACAGTACCAAAACTAAAAGGTAAAACAAAAGAAGAAGCTGAAGAAGCAGCTAAAGATGCAAAAATAAAATTAGATATTACAGAAGAAACAAGTAAAAC
Source organism: uncultured Clostridia bacterium (assembly GCA_934167735.1). Taxonomy (GTDB): domain Bacteria; phylum Bacillota; class Clostridia; order TANB77; family CAG-508; genus CAG-269. Next base: position 2,666 of record CAKPLV010000159.1, read on the forward strand.
AGTTGAAGCTGGATATATAATAAGACAAGATACTGCAGAAGGTTCTACAGTTAATGCAGGAGATACAGTTAAAGTTTATTTAAGCAAAGGAACAGGTGTTAAACAAGTAAAAGTTACATCTGTAATGTATCAAGATGAAGAAACAGCCAAAGATACATTAACAAAATTAGGATTAAATGTTACAGTAGAATATAATGAAGATAAAACAAGAGGAAATGGAGTTGTTTTAAAACAAAGTATTGCTTCTGGAGAAACAGTTGATGAAGGAACAACAATTACAATTACTGTAAATAAATTAGCAGAATTAAAAACAGGAACAATCACAATAGATATAAAACAATTAACAGGTTATGTAGAAAAAACTACAACTACAGATGAAG
>CAKPLV010000160.1 GCA_934167735.1 uncultured Clostridia bacterium
AACAAAGAAATTATCCCATGCATAGCAAGCTGCTCCATATCCATAACTCATAATAGCTGCCCAAATCAAATTTCCATTTTTTCGAGATGATGTCCAATAAGAAGAATCTTTTAAACCAAAATCAGAGAAATTTGTTGGATCTACTCCAAATTCATTCATAAATGCTGACCATTCATCCCTTGATGGTACAAACCATCCATCATTTACTCGTGATTTTATTTGTTTCCACATCATTATTCCTTTGCTAGAATTACTATTAATGTCTCCATATTTTTCAACCATAAATGCTGTATTGTTTTTTCCTTCGCCAAAACCAGTTGCTTCTTTTGCTTCAAAATAATTTCCTTCATTACCGTCTCCTGGATCGTACCATAGATATACTCCATAATCTTCTAATGTCATTATATAAAATCTATCAGCACCATTTGAATCCAATACTGATATTACAGGATTAGTTCCAAAATCACCTTTATAACTTTCTTGGCTTATATAATACTTTTTGAATGTTGTACTTGGAGTTGGTATTGTATATGTTTCACCTGACCATTGTCCACTTCCACCAACTGCTAAATCTGCATATATTACTCCATCTACAGTTCCATCACCATCAATATCAGCATAATATTTTACTTGTGATTCTTTTTCTGCAACTTCTTTTATTTCTTCTGTAACTGACTCATCTGATTTCTTTAGTGTTTGTATCTTTACTTCTTCATCTTTTTTATTTACTTTATATTTTACATATGCTGTTATGATTTTTACTGCATTTCCATCTTTATAATCTTCTACTGTTATTTCAACATCATATGGATTTGCTACTGTATAATCTGTTAATGTAGGTATTGAAGTTTCACTTAATTTTTGTCTTGTTTCTCCTGTTACTTCTAAATCTCCAAATTCTGCTTGTTTCATTTTTTCTATTACATCTACTGCAACATGTGTTGCTTCTGCTTTTCTACTTATGTTTTTTGAACTTGTTGATACATTGTAAAACATTGCTGTAATAATTGACAAAAACACAATTATTACTACTATTGCTACTGCAACATCAACTCCTGTTACTCCTTTGTTATCTTTTATATTCATATATTTTTCTCCTTTTTTCTTTTGTTATTAAAATACCATTATTATTTACTAAAGTCAAGTACAATTATACAAAAATAAAAATCAAATAACCACATAAGTTATTTGACTTTCTAATTATCTTCTCCTATATCCTCTACAATTATATTCATATTCTGTTGTTCTTCCATTGTTTGTAGTATCTGCTAATGTTGTTAATTCATTTACTCTATTTCCACAACAGCCACATCCACTGCTATTGTTTGAAGTACATGATATAGAGCTTCCATTTATTCTTGCGACTACATCTCCACTACTATTAACAATTGTAAGTACTTCATCTCCATTGGTTGTATTTACTTCATATGGATTGTGGCATTTTATACATTCATTATCTCTGAAAAATCTACAACTATTAAATGTACAATCTAGAAATGCTGCCAGAAATCCCACTACTCCAACAATTATTGCTAAAATTACTAATGTGATATTTGATAATATTATTGCTACTAATAGGGCAATTGAAAAAAACAAGAATCCTACAAGCCATGAGCAACGTACTAATCTATTTAAAAAGATTGCTAGAATTACTGCTACTAAAAGTACAGCTAAAAAAATAAGTATAGTCATAATATTCATTCCTTTCCAAACTCGAAACTCGTTTTTCATATGTTTATATATATTATGATTACACTTATTTTTTGTTACTCATACATAACTTTTACTAGATACAATCCATTTGGTGGAAGTGTTTTTCCTGCATTTTCTCTTTTTTGTGATTTTATTATTTCTGGAATTTCTTCTGGTTTTATTTTTCCAAGACCAACTTCTACAAGTGTTCCAGCTATAATTCTTACCATATTATATAAGAATCCATTTCCTGTAAGTTCTATGTATATTTTATCATCTTTTTTATACAAATTTGTTTCATATATTGTTCTTACACTACTTTTACTACTTGTTCCACTTGCTTTAAATGCTTTAAAATCATGTTCACCTTCAAAATATTTTACAGCTTCTTTCATTTTGTCAACATCTAATTTTTGAGGTATATGTGTTTCTAAATTTCTATATATTGCACTTCCCTCTGGAGTATTATTTATTACATATCTATAAGTTTTTCTCTTACAGCTTAATCTACTATGAAAGCGTTCATCAACTTCTTCAGCTTTTTTTATTATTATTGATCTTTTTAATTTTGAATTTATTGCTATTGCCATTTTGTCAATTGGTATATTTGAATTTGTTTTAAAATTCGCAACTTGACCAAGTGCATGAACTCCGGCATCTGTTCTTCCAGATGCATTTAATTCAACATCTTCACCTGTTATTTGTTTAATTGCTTGTTCTATACTTCCCTGTATATTTAATTTGTTAGGCTGTTTTTGCCATCCATTAAAATCTTTTCCATCATATTCTATTGTTAATTTTATGTTTCTCATAATACTCCTTTATCTAATTAAGAGTTGCTAATGCAACTCTTAATTGTTTTCTTCTTTTTTCTTAAACATATTTTTAAATTTTGACATTTTGCTAGTATTTTTTTCTCTAGCTTCATTTAATCTTTTTGTAACAATGTTACTAATTAATATCTTTTTTAATACATCTTCTCTAACATCTGCAATTAATGTACCATCTTTTGCAACAGATACTTTTCCTGTTTCTTCTGATACAATTATAGCAATACTATCAGATTCTTTTGATATACCAATTCCAGCTCTATGTCTTGTACCTAATTCTTTAGCTATGTCTTGATCTCCAGCTAATGGTAACATACATGCTGCTGCTACAATTTTATTATTACTTATTACTACTGCTCCATCATGTAATGGTGTGTTTGGTACAAATATATTTACTAGTAATTGTGGTGATACTTCTGCATTTAATGGAATACCTGTTGCAACAATATCTTTTATTTGTATATCTCTTTCAATTACTATTAATGCACCTGTTTTGCTTTTTGCTAATTCATATA
>CAKPLV010000161.1 GCA_934167735.1 uncultured Clostridia bacterium
TACATAAAGAGATTAGAAAATCTTGAAGCAATAGCAGATTCATTTGATGGTGTAGAAAAATCATTTGCAATACAAGCTGGTAGAGAAGTTAGAATAATAGTAAAACCAGATAAAATTTCAGACGATCAAATGACATTATTAGCAAGAGATGTTGCAAAAAGAATTGAAGAAGAAATGGATTATCCAGGACAAATCAAAGTAAACATCATTAGAGAAATAAGAATAGTAGATTATGCAAAATAAGAAATAGAGAAGTTGGGGTGGAAACTAAAGTTTTGCCTCAACTTTTTTTGTTAATAAAGGAGGATGATTAAATGAATAAAAAGGTAATAATAATTATCGCAATTATAGTTGTAATAATATTAGCAGCATGTGGAGGAGGAATAGCATATTCACTAACTAAAAAGCAAAAAATAAAGCCAGAAGATATATGGAATCAATATATATCTAATTTAAATGATGCAAAATATGAAGAAATGTATGACATGATAACAGAAAAATCAAAAACACAAATAAGTAAAGAAGACTTCATAAATAGAAATAAAAACATATATGAAGGAATTGAAATGTCTGATATGAAAGTTGAAATAAAAGGTGTAGAACAAGAAGATGATTCAACAACAAAAATTACATATACATCAACAATGAATACAGAGGCAGGAGAAGTTACTATTTCAAATGTTGTAAGACTTTCAAAAGATAAAGAAAAAGGATATTTAATAAATTGGAGTTCAGGACTAATTTTTCCTCAATTAACAAGAAATGATAAAGTTAAAATAAAAACATTATCAGCTACAAGAGGTTCAATAACAGACAAGAACGGTAAAGTTCTTGCAGAAAATGGAAAGGTTTCATCAATAGGAATTGTTCCTGGTAAATTTGGAGAAAACAAAGAAGAAGAAATTCAAAAAATATCAGAAATATTAGGAGTAAGTGTAGACTCAATTAATAATTCATTAAGTGCCTCATGGGTAAAAAATGATTCTTTTGTTCCAATTAAAAAAGTATCAGCAGATTCAACAGAATTAAAGCAACAAGTATTAAATGCTTCAAAAGCAATAAAAATAACAAGTACTGATTCAAGAGTTTATCCATATGGAGAAATAACAGCTCAATTAATTGGATATGTTCAAAATATTAATGCAGAAGAATTAAAAGCAAATCAAGGAAAAGGTTATACAAAAAATAGTATAATAGGAAAAGCTGGTTTAGAAAAAGAATATGAAGATAGACTTAGAGGACAAAATGGTGTTGAAATATATATCGAAGACGAAAGTGGAAACAGAAAAGCAGAAATAGCAAAAATTGATGTACAAAATGGTGAAACAATAAAATTAACAATTGATATGGCAATACAAACCAAACTATATAATGAAATAAAAGAAAATGAAGGATTATTTGTTGTAATGCATCCACATACAGGAGCTTTGCTAGCACTTGTAAGTACACCTTCATATAACCCAAATGACTTTGTATTAGGAATGAGTACAGATCAATGGAATTCAATAAAAGATAATGAAGGAAAGCCAATGATGGCAAGATATTTACAAAGTTGGTGCCCAGGCTCAACATTCAAGCCAATAACTGGTGCAGTTGGACTTAATTCTAAATCACTAAAAGAAGATGATACATTTACATATTCAGGATTAAGCTGGAAAAAAGATAATAGTTGGGGAAATTATGAAGTTACAACATTAACAGCATATAGTGGTGCTAAAAATTTAAGAAATGCAATTATACATTCAGATAATATATATTTTGCACAAGCAACACTTAAAATTGGAAAAGAAAACTTTATAAATGGTTTAAAGAAAATGAAATTTGGAGAAAATATAGAATTTCCATTAACTGTTTCAAAATCACAATATTCAAATGGAGATGATATTTCATCTGAAACGCAGTTAGCAGATAGTGGATATGGTCAAGGTCAAATTTTAGTTAATCCAATTCATATGGCATCAATATATTCTGCATTTGCAAATGATGGAAATATGCTAAAACCATATATTGAACAAAAGGAAAATAAAACAGTAGAATATTTAGTTGAAAATGCAATTTCTAAAGAAGTTGCAAATACAATAAAAGAAGATTTAATTCAAGTTGTAGAAAATCCTGAAGGAACAGCAAAAGATATGAAAGTTGCAGGAAGAACAATTGCAGGAAAAACAGGAACAGCTGAATTAAAAGGCGCTAAAGGAGAAGATGGTGAAACAATAGGTTGGTTTGATTGTTTTACAGCAGATGAAAATAGTAACCAATTATTAATAGTTGGTATGGTTGAAAATTCAAGATCACTTGGAGGAAGCCATTATATAATTAAAAAGATAAAATCTTTATTCTAATTGACATAACAAATAAAAAATGGTAAAATATATACGAAACTTTAAACAAAGGACTAAGAAAAGGAGAAAAAATGGCTAAAAAGCGGATTAAAGATTTAATCAAAGGATGCAAAAATCCTGAAAAAATCGTAGAAGACTTCGAGAAATACTTCGAGGAGAAAGATATTGTAGTTGCGGATTGGCAGGACATTCAGATTATTCCTTCAGGTTATGAGTTCATGAAGCTCATCTTGGAGAGTAACTCACCTCAGTATCTTGCAGATGCACTTACATTTGTACAGATGGTACGAAAGAGTGAAGCTGTTAAAATCAAGCTTGGAATCAAGAGAGGACGAGAAGATCAGTTCTGCGGGGTTAAAATTCGTGATGGAGTTATCACAGCCAGCATTGGATTAACCAATGATGCGTTGGCAAATATGTTGCTCCAGCAGTCATAAGTTTCACTACCACCAATTACGAAATTTTGTAATTGGTGGTTCTTAAATAATAAAGGAGGATATAAATTGAAAATATCAACAAAAGGCAGGTATGCTTTAACTGTGATGATGGATTTAGCAACAAATGGCAATGAAGATTTTATATCATTAAAAGATATTTCTGAAAGACAAAAAATATCAAATAAATATTTAGAACAAATTGTGGCAAAACTAAATAAAGCAGGATATTTGCAAACAGCAAGAGGAAACAATGGAGG
>CAKPLV010000162.1 GCA_934167735.1 uncultured Clostridia bacterium
TCCCTAGTGTTCGAGACTAGGGATTTTTTTGTGAATCTACACAAATGAATTTCTTAAATTACTAGCTTAAGCTATATCAATTATAAATACTTTTTAGTATCATAGTCAATACCTTATTTATTTTGATATGATCTCATATCTATTCCATATGTTTTATATATCCAATCATAATAATTCCATGTATCTAATGTTTTTGGTTTTCCATAATCTACTCCATATGTTTCAACTGTAACTTTTGAAATTATTACATCATTTACTGGTGTAGATTTTTCTTGTTCTTTTGAACTTTCACTTGATGAAGATGAACTTGTACTATCTGTTTCTTTTGCTTTAACTTCAACTTTTTCTATAGCATGTACAACATCCATTCCTTCTATAACTTGACCAAATGGTGCATAATTTCCGTTTAATGATTCTGCATCTGCTGTCATTATGAAGAATTGTGAACCTGCAGAGTTATAACTTTCTGTAGTTAATGATTGTGAATATGAAGTATAATCTCCTCTTGCCATAGAAATTGTTCCTTCTTTATGTTTTAATTTATTTCTTGTATTTCCATTTGCTAAAAATTCACCTGTTATACAATATTCTTTATCTTCACCATCTTTAATATCTATTCCTAAATCACTTAGTTTTGGTGAACCTGTACCATCTCCGTTTTTATCTCCACCTTGGATCATAAATCCATCTACTACTCTATGGAATTTTAGTCCATCATAAAATCCATTTTGTGCAAGTGCTATAAAGTTTGATACTGTTTCTGGTGCCATGTCTGGATATAATTCTAATTTTATTGTTCCAAAGTTTTCAACTTCCATTGTTACTATTGGATTTTTAACTTCCATTGTCATTTTTTTATAATATCCAAATCCTAATAATCCTATTAATACTATTATTACTATTAATGCTATTATTGTTATTATGTTTGATGTTTTTTTCATTTTTATTTTCCTCTTTCTATAATAATATATTATCAAATGCAAATTGTTCTTGCATCTTTTTTAATGACTGTTTGATTGTTTTTGCTCTAACTTCTCCTATTCCATCTACTTTGTCTAAGTCATCAATTTCTGCAACTAGTATGTGTTGGAATGATTTAAATGATTTTACTAAATTCTCAACAATACTATTTGGCATTCTTGGTACTTTACTTAGAATTCTATAACCTTTAGGATATACAGCAAGTTCTTCAAAATTTTCAAATGTTTCATAACCTAATATTTTTGCAATTGAAGGTAATTTCATTAATTCTTCATGTTCTAATTTTAATAGTTGTTCTATAATTTCTTCTGCTTTTACTTCATTTACTTGATAATCTCTTATAAGTTGAAGTTCTTCTTTTTCAAGTCCACCTATTAATTCTTCTAATTGCATATTTACTAGTCTTCCATCATTACCTAATTCATATATTTTTTTCTGTATTTCATCAACTATTCTCATTACCATTTCTGCTCTTTGAATAACTACTAATACATTATCAAGTGTTACTATATCATTAAATTCATATTCATTTAATATGCTTAGCTTACTGTCATATACTTTTCGGTATTTTTCTAATGTTTGTATTGCTTGATTTGCTTTATTTAATACCATGTCTGTATTTTCTAATATATATCTGTAATTGTCCTTAAATAGTGTTATTATGTTTCTTCTTTGAGATATACTTATTACTAATTCACCGGTTTGTTTTGCTGTTCTTTCTGCTGTTCTATGTCTTGTTCCTGTTTCAACTGTGTGTATTTCATAAGATGGTATTAATTGTGCATTTGCAAATAGGATTTTCTTCATGTCTCCACTTAATACTATTGCTCCATCCATTTTTGCTAATTCATATAATTTTGAAGATGTATAATCTTCGTTTATAAAGAAACCTCCATCAACTACTTCATCAATAACTTCTTGTTTGTCTGTTATCAAAAGTAGTGCACCTGTTTTGGCTCTTAATATACTTTCTAGCCCTTCTCTTATTGAAGTTCCTGGGGCAATCTTTTTTAGTATTTCTGCAATTGGGTCTTCCTTGATTGATTTCATTTTGCCTTATCCCTCCTTAGTGTCTATTTTATTCCAAGTTTTCTTAATGCTTCCCCTATATTTTTCACCCCTATTATATCTAATTTATATGTATCTTTCAAGCCTTTTTTGTTATTTTCTGGGATTATACACGTTTTAAATCCTAATTTTTCGACTTCTTTTAGTCTTTTTTCAATTGAGTTTACTCTTCTTACTTCTCCTGTTAGTCCAACTTCTCCTATTACAACTGTGTCTTTTGGTATTGGTATGTTTTTATATGCTGATGCAACTGTTACCATTATTCCTAGATCTACTGCTGGTTCAACAAGCTTCATACCTCCTGCAACATTTATATAGATGTCTTGTCCTCCTAACATTAGTCCTGCCCTTTTTTCTAAAACTGCTATTAACACTGCTAATCTATTATAGTCAAATCCATTTCCTGTTCTTTTTGGAATTCCAAATACACTTTGAGATGTTAATGCTTGTACTTCTACAAGTATTGGTCTTGTTCCTTCTATACTTGCAATTATACATGATCCTGATGGATTATCTTCTCTTTCTGTTATTAATATGTCTGATGGGTTTGTTACTTCACACATTCCTTCTTGTTTCATTTCAAACATTCCTATTTCATTTGTTGATCCAAATCTATTTTTTACAGCTCTTAATATTCTATATGTATTATATCTTTCTCCTTCTAAATATAATACTGTATCTACCATGTGTTCTAGAACCCTTGGTCCTGCAATGTTTCCGTCTTTTGTTACATGTCCTATTATTATTGTTGTAATTGATTGAGATTTACATACTCTCATTATTTGTGAAGTTATTTCTCTAACTTGACTTACACTTCCTGCTGCTGCACTAATTTCATCTGAATACATTGTTTGTATAGAATCTATTATTACTAATTTTGGTTTTGTGTCTTCTATTGCTTGTTTTACAACATCTATATCTGTTTCTCCTAAGAACATTAATTGTTCATTATGTATTTCAAGTCTGTCTGCTCTA
>CAKPLV010000163.1 GCA_934167735.1 uncultured Clostridia bacterium
AACCAATATATACTCTTACTGTGTTGATCTTCCCAGCATCAATATCTTCTATGCTTACTACCCCTGTATATGTATTTACATCTGTTTTTGTAATACCTTCTTCACTTTCAATTCCATCAACTACTTTTACAAGTTTTGAAAAATTTATTGCATCACTTATGTCTAATGACGCAAAATCTATTTTTACATCATATCTTACTGCAACACTTGCTTCTGTTGCATCTATTTCTATATCAAAATATCCTAATAGTCCTGGTGCTATTTTTCCTTCTGCTACATAATTATTTGAATTATAATTTAATTGATTTATTGTGAAGTTTTGTACCTCTTCTTCTGTTGCAATATTTTTTCCATTTATTTTAACTATCCAAGCACCTATTTCTTCTTCTACAGTTCCTTTAGCTTGTGAAGAATATTTGGCATATGTTTGATTTATTTGATAAAATGTAATTAATATCATAATTAATGATGATAAAATCCATATTTTTTTCATACTATTTTCCTTTGCATTATATATTTCTTTGGTTAATCATTACTTTTTAATTCCATTGCTACTTCAAATATTTCACGTAAAAATGCTATTACTGATGGGAATATAATCAAAAATAGAAATCCCCATTTTGATTCTAATATGTTCAAAACTGTACCTAATTTATTATATGCTTTTGCGTTTTCTGTACTTCCTATAATATCTTCTTCTACTACTTGATAGTTTCCATCTAAAATAAAAGTAGAACTTACACCCTCATATGTTTTTACTGAATTAACTTGTCCTAATTTTATATCTTTATTATTATAGAAAAATATTTTATCTCCTGCTTTAATTTTATCTATATTTTCTTTTTTAGCAACAACTAAATCTCCTTCTGCATAGTCTGGCTCTAGTGAACTATCTGTTATTAATATCAGTGTATTGTTTCCAAATTCTGTAACGTTATAATCATTATAATTTAATAGACATAATGTTACTGCAATTGCTATTATCACATACACCATTACTATCAGATTTCCTAAAGTTCTTTTCATTAATTTTTCCTCCTACCTAACATATCAGTTCTATTATACCAAATAAAAATAAAATTGCAATATTTTTTTTTAATAAAAAATAAATCCAATTTAATCAAAAATTGGATTTACTTATTTTTTACTATTTAATTTTTTCTTTAATTTTTAATAGTGTATTTAATGCATCTATTGGTGTCAATTCATTTAGGTTTATTTTGTCTATTTCATGTGCAATTTCCGCTAACTTGTAATTAAACATATCAAATTGACCTTCTACTACTTTTTTATTTTCTTTTTCTTGTTTTTTACCACTTATCATGCTTTTTCTTTCAAGAGTCCTTAATATTTCATTTGCTCTTTGTGTTACTGCTTTAGGTACTCCTGCTAATTTAGCTACATGTATTCCATAGCTTTCATCAGTCCCACCTTCAACAATTTTTCTTAAAAAGATTATATCTTCACCTTTTTCTTTTACAGCAATCGAATAGTTTTTTACTCCTTCAATTTTATCTGCAAGTTCTATTAATTCATGATAATGTGTAGCAAATAATGTTTTAGCACCACATTTTTCTTGATCTGCTATATATTCTGCAACAGCCCATGCTATTGAAAGTCCATCATATGTAGATGTTCCTCTTCCTATTTCATCTAGAATTACTAAACTGTTTTGAGTCGCTTCTTTTAGTATTGTTGCAACTTCCATCATTTCTACCATAAATGTACTTTGTCCCATACTTAAATCATCTGATGCTCCAACTCTTGTAAATATTTTATCTACAATTCCTATTCTTGCTGATGTTGCAGGAACAAAACTTCCTACTTGTGCCATTAATGATATTAAAGCAACTTGTCTCATATAAGTTGATTTTCCTGCCATGTTAGGACCCGTTATTACAGCTAATCTTGTATCTGTATTATTTAAATATGTATCATTTGGGACAAAATTTCCTACTCCTAACATTTTTTCAATAACAGGATGTCTTCCTTCTTTTATGTCGATTATTCCTTCATTATCTACTTGTGGCTTGCAATAATTCATATCTTCTGCAACTTGTGCAAATGATGTTAATACATCTAATGTTGAAACAACATTTGCTGTTTTCTGAAGTCTTTTTATGTTTTGAGCGATTTGTTCTCTTATTTTTACAAATTCATTATATTCTAGATTAACTACTTTTTCTTCAGCACCTAATATTTGGTTTTCTAAGGTTTTAAGTTCCTCTGTTATATATCTCTCACCATTTGTTAATGTTTGTTTTCTTACATATCTTTCAGGTACTTGTGGAATAAATGATTTTGAAACTTCTATATAATATCCGAAAACTTTGTTATATCCTATTTTCAAGTTCTTTATTCCTGTTTTTTCTTTTTCGTCTGCTTCTAGTTTTACTATCCAATTCTTTCCTTCAGATGTTGCAAGTTTTAATTGATCTATTTCATCATTATAACCTAATTTTATGATTCCACCATCTTTTATTGTCATTGGTGGATCTTCTATTATTGATTTTTCTATTAATTGTGCAATATCTTTTAATTCATCTAAATCATTATATAATTCTACTAATTTAAGAGATTGGCATTGTTGTAAAATTGTTTTTAATTCAGGTAATCTTTGTAATGAATTTTTTAGTGTTATCATGTCTCTTGCATTTGCATTTCCATATGTCATTTTTCCTGCAAGACGTTCTATATCATATACTTTTTTTAGACTTTCTGTTATGTCTCCACGTAGAATCATATTGTCTTTTAATGTTTTTACTGCATTTAGCCTATTGTTTATTTCTAATGTGTCTATTAGTGGATCATTTAGCCATCTTCTTAGCATTCTTCCACCCATTGATGTTGATGTTTTATCTAATACCCATAATAGCGTTCCTTTTTTTGATTTGTCTCTCATTTTTTCGATAATTTCTAGGTTTCTACGTGCATTTATGTCTAATGACATATATTTTGATATTTGATATATTGTTATTTTGTTTAAGTGGTCTAATGTTGTCATTT
>CAKPLV010000164.1 GCA_934167735.1 uncultured Clostridia bacterium
AGAGGAGATTATTGGAAAGATGCACTAAATATAATAAAAAATAGAAGCGGAATAATTGGTGCTGGAGGTAACACTTGGAGATATTTATATGGACAAGAACAAGAATATTCATATTATGCAAAAGAAGCACATTGCTATATTTTAGAATTATTTATGTCATTTGGGTTATTTGGCTTACTATGTTATATAGTAATTATAGCAATTACAATACAAAATGTAATAAAATTAATAAAGAATCATAAAGCAAATATTGCATTAATAATAGGTCTTGGAATACTTGTATTACATAGTTTAATGGATTTTGACATGTCATTCTTAATTATGGAAATGTATTTTTATATGTTAATAGCACTATTAAATTCAGAAGATACAGAGATAAATAAGAATACAAATATAGCTGAAATAGGAGTTATAGTAATATTAGTAATTATAGCAATTGCAAATGGATTAGGATTTGCAAGTCAAATACTTGAAACAGACTCTGAAAACATAACATCAAGAATTACACCATGGATTTCAAAATATCAATATAATAAAATCGTTTATATTGCAAATAATAAGATAGATGACAGTAAAAAAATGCAATACATAAAAAATTATATTGCAAATGAACCATATCAAAATCAAAATGTAATGTATGAAATATTTTGTGATGAAATCATCAATACAAATGTTGAGAACAAAGATGATATAACATATATAATAGATATTTGGAAAAAGATAAATGTAGAAAGAAAGTTTGAATCAGACACAATTCAAAAAAGATCTGAAATTATGTTAAAATTAGCAAAATATTTAAATGAAAAAGAAGAATATAAAGAACAAGCTTGTCAAATTGCACAAATAATAGTAGATGAATATATGAAACAAAATAAAAATGTTATAAATTATAAAAGAAATAGAGAAACAGAAACAATGGCAAGATTTAAATATAAATATTATACAGATGTATATGAAAATGCAAAAAAGATATTAGACGAATAAGAGGAAAATATGTTAGAAGTTTTATTATCAATAATGAATGTAAACAATGAAAAAGAATATAAAGAAATATTAAAAAGCAATAATATTAATGGAAATGTTGTTGCTGTTAATCAAACTCAAAAGTTAGATGCTCCAAATATTTGGGAAGGAAAGCAACGAATATACTCATATAATGAAAAAGGTGCAAGTAGAAGTAGAAATAGATTGCTTGAACATTCAAAAAGTGATATATGTATATTTGCAGATGATGATATGACATATATAGATAATTATGAGAAAATAATTGAAAATGAATATAAAAAACATGAAGATGCAGAAATGATAATCTTCAATATAACAAATAAAAATAAGAACAGAGAAAAAATAAAGAAACATAAAGATAAAAGAATAAGTTTTTTTGATATTATGAGAGCAAGAACTCCTGAAATAACATTAAAAAATGATATTATAAAAAAATACAATTTAAAATTTAATGAAAACTTTGGACCAAATGCAAAATTTTTTAAAGGTGAAGAAACAGTATTTTTAGCTGAATGTTATAAAAAAAATATAAAGATATATTTAAGTTCAGAAAATATAGGATATGTGTATAGTCAACAAAGCAGTTGGTTCAAAGGATTTAATGAAAAGTTTTTATATGATCAAGGAGCTATATTTTATAAGATTAGCCCAAAAAGATACAAATTATTAATATATCAATATCTTATAAGAAAATATTTCTTATATAGAAAAAATACTAATATTATAAAAGCATACAAAAGTATGATATCAGGTGCAAATGAATGTAAGAAACTAGGTGAGTAAATGAGTGCAAAAATAAGCGTTATTGTTGTAATATACAATACACAAAAAAAGTATTTAAAAAAATGTATAGATAGCATTATAAATCAAACATTTAAAGATATAGAAATTATATTAGTAAATGATGGTTCAACATCAGAAATAAGAGAAATATGTGAAAACTATCACCAAAAAGATAAAAGAATAAAATTAATCAATCAAGAAAATCAAGGAGAATCAATTGCAAGAAATGTAGGAATAAAAAATGTTGAAACAGAACAATTTTTATTTGTTGATAGTGATGATTGGATTGAAGAAGATTTATGTGAAAAATGTTATGAATATATAAATAAAATAAATTTTAATTATGAAATAGTTTTATTTAATTGCTATGTAAATTATGCAAAAAAGGAATATAAAAATAATTTTTATACAAAAAAAGATAAACTAAATAATGAAGATATTGAACAATTACAATTACAAAATATTGAAAAAGGAATTGTAAAATATTATCCTCCAGAAACAAATGTATCTGTTCCATTTTGTAAAATCTATAAAAAAGAATTTATAGATAAAGAAAAAATTGAATATATACCAATGGTTAGAATGACAGATGCTGTATTTAATATGGAAGCATTTGAACTTGCAAATAAGATATATTTAATGAACGAATATTTATATCATTATAGAAAAAATGAATTTTCAATATGTCAAAGATATTCAGAAGATACAGTGCAGTATTATGAGAAATACTTTGAATTAGTGAACAAATACATTGAAAAATACAATAAAAATGAAAAATTTAAAGATACATTAAACTTGAAGATAACAACAAGTATTGATATATATATGTTTAATAAATATTTCCATAAAGATAATCAAAAAGATAAGAAACAACAAAAAGAAGAATTAAGAAATTTATTAAAAGAGGATTTATATCAACAAGCATTTAAAAGTGTAAAAAAAGAATATTTGAGTAAATATCAAAGAACAATATTAATGTTTGCACAAAGTGGAAATGTTGAAGGTCTAAAAATATTGAAAAAACTAAAAGAAAGAATTAAAGAAATAAGAAATTCTTAATTTTTTCTGAAGATTGTAAATAATAAATGAAAATGTGATATAATTTCAAAAGAATTGAAAAGAGGGAAAAAATGAAGAAAATTTCAATAGTGATTCCGGTTTACTATAACCAAGATAATCTTTTACCACTATATACAGACT
>CAKPLV010000165.1 GCA_934167735.1 uncultured Clostridia bacterium
TACAAGCTAGAGAACTTACTAGACAAAAATCCACTGCCATAGGAGTTGTTCTCCCTAGTATTAATAATATGTTTTTCCCAGAAGTCGTTACAAGTATAGAAACTGCTTTAAAAGCAAAAGGCTATTCTTTAATTCTTTGCTGCTCTAATAATGATAAAGATGAAGAGGCAAGATGTATCAATGACCTCCTTGCAAGAAATGTAGCTGGAGTAATTGTACTAGATCCTAACACTTCAAATATCAATTCAGCTTTTTATGAATCAATTTCTAAAACAGTTCCTGTTGTATTTATAAACGGACATGCTTCTGTAGAAAACATATCTTCTGTTTCCAATGATGAAAGCATTGGTGCTGAGCTTGCTTTGAAATATCTTATCACTAATAACCATAAGGATATTCTTTTCATTCGTGGAGAAAATAGTGCTTCTTATGATATCAAAGAAGAAAAATATATAAGCATGCTTACAAATTTAAATTATTACGACTCTGCTAATGTAATTAATATAGGTAAGGGGAATGGTAGTCAAACTGTAGATAATACAATTGTAGCTGTAACTAATTTCTTAACTAAAGCTAGAAAAATCACAGCTATCTTTGCTTGTAATGATCTTATGGCCGTTGGTGCTATAAATGCCTGCAAAAGATTAGGATTAAATGTTCCAGAAGATATTTCTGTAATTGGTTTTGATAATATTGAGCTAAGCAAAATAGTAGAACCTAAATTAACTACCGTAGATCAAAACATGTCTCTTTTAGGAGAGAATGCTGCTGAATTACTGCTTGAAAAAATAAGCACCAATAACGAATTCAGCAAAAAAATTACTTTAAATAACAAACTTGTAATCAGAGAAACAGTAAAAGAATGGATAATTCATAATTGATAATTGACAATTAAGGTTGAAATTCCTTAGGGAAATTTCTTCAATAATTATCAATTTTCCATTTTCAATTATCAATTAATAAAAAAATCAGCAAAATGATTTGCTGGTTTTTTTATTAGTTTTTGATTATCTTGCTTTCGTAAGCTTTTAGCTCTATATCATTGAAGCTCTTAACCTTGTCAGTGTGGTTCATAACAAAGTAATAAGTTTCTCCATCAACTTCTCTCTTAACTGCTTCAACGCCTTCTTCTGTGTCTATTGATTCAATAGCTGCATCAGCAATTATCTTCGCCGCTAGGGCATCCATAGTACCGTTATCAACACCTGTTCCTATATAATAAGCTTGACCTTCTTCAAAGTCATTTACAGTTATGGCACTTAAATGATTATAGAATTCATCGTTGTAGACAAATAGAGATTTAGCAGTAGTAGTTTTTAACATATCTCTAAAGACAGCCCCACTACCTGAAATTCCTGCAAATTCATTTATACCTTTTATCTCTACACTTTGTCCTTCTTGAAGAGATTCAATTTCTTCAACATAGCCACCTATTAAGTCATTGTAGTATGTTGGATTAAGCTGTCCAAGAGTAAGATTATTATAGTAATCTTTAATAGCAGTTCTAAAGCTAAATACAACTTTTCCACCATTTTTCACAAATTCTCTCACTCTTTCCTGTACTTCAGTCTTAAATACTATCATTGTTGGTATTAATAATACCTTATATTCACTAAAATCAGTATAAGATGGAATAACATCAATATTTACATTCTTATCATAAAATGGTCTGTAAAGTCTATATACTTCATTTTTATAATCCATTAAGAAACTTTGCTTTTGGATTCTAAATGAAGCCATAGATTCATAATCATAAATAACCGCTACCTCAGCTTTTACTTTACTATCAATAAGTTTTTCATTTTCTTTCATATCATTAAAGAAGTCTTGAACTTCAAAGAATTTTCTTCTTTTGATATTATCTTGATCTAATATTCCATAACAGTATTGCTCTGCACCTTTAACCGCTCCTCTGTATCTAAAATACATAAGTGAGTTACATCCATGGGCCATTGCTTGGTATGACCACATCTTTGCTTGATTCGGTCTTGGAAGATATCCTATAACATCATGTCCTTGAGCACCCATTATGGCTTCAGTTATCCAGAAGTTTTGCTTTTTAGCACCTCTCATATAATCTAAACCACATGCTATTTCATGAGCTGGAATTGGCTCTCTTTGCCCACCCCATACTGGATAGTTATTGTATGCTACAACATCTAAATGCTGTGCAACTTTTGAATAATCATAGCTCTTATCGAAATATCCACCTGAGAAATCATGCATTACTACTGAATCTTCACCTAATATTTCCTTTAATAAATCTACTTGCATCTTAGCATATCTTTCAACACTTATGCTTCTAAATCTTTCCCACTCCATACGTAATGAAGGATTATGAGTAGTTATAGTTTTAGCTGGAAGAGGTATTTCATCAAAGTCATTATACTCTTGCGACCAAAATACTGTTCCCAAAACTTCATTAAGTTTATTTATATCATTATTATAAGCTTCTTTTAAATACTCTCTAAAAGCTCTCTTACATTCATTACAGAAACAAATATCGCTTCCTTCATGACCAAATTCATTATCTATTTGCCATGCAACAATTCCCTTTTCATTTTTATAATGTTCTGCAAGGGCTCTTATTATTTTCTCACTAAACTTATGATATGTTCTGCTATTAAAGCAATATTGTCTTCTTCCTCCAAAAACTCTCTTTGTATTATCTTCAAATTCTGATAACACTTCAGGATAGTTTTTAGCAAGCCATGCTGGCATAGTAGCTGTAGGAGTACCGAAAATAACATTCAATCCTTTTTCCTTAGCTTTTGCTATTACATGATCGAAATAAGAAAAATCATATTGGCCTTCAACCTTTTCCATCATATGCCATGCAAATTCACCAATTCTTATGACATTGCTACCTAATTCTATTATATTATCTAAATCTTCATTTAACATATTTTCATTCCAGTGCTCTGGATAATAATCAACAC
>CAKPLV010000166.1 GCA_934167735.1 uncultured Clostridia bacterium
ATCTTATCATATTTAGTCATAGATTATTATGAAAATGATATTATTAAAAATATATTAAAATCAAACTACTTTTATTTTGAAAATTCAGAATTAAAATCTATATTGGAAATATGCACAGAAAATTTATGTGATGATGAATATTCACTTCCAAATAGACAACTCTTATTATTTGATGCTTTTTATGAATATATTACAAAACATCATGCTATTGTTTTGAATGGATTTATAAATTTTAGATTATATAATTATAGAAATTTATTAGAGGAACTTATAGATTATTCTGTTAATTCATTTATAATAGAGAGGGAATATGCAGAATTTATTTCTTTATTAAAAATATATGTAAATAGCCAGAATTCTTCATATAATAGTGTTCATATAGTATGTTTACAAAATGAAACATTAATATTAGATGAAGAACTTGAAGTTATTGATGTTGACAAAGAATCATTAAATGTAAAATATTTATCTGATATATCATTTTCAGATAATGATTATATTTTAAATACATTACTAGATATAATACCAAAAAGAATATATATTCATTTGGTAAATGGAGCTTTAAATTCTGAATTTGCAAATACAATAAAATTAATATTTGAAGATCGTGTGAAAATATGTACAGACTGTGATATCTGTAATTTATATAAAAAATTAGTTGTAAAACAAACAAAAGGTGGAGAGTGATCCACCTTTTAAAGTTTGTTATAAATATGGTAATCAATTTCAGGAAATACACAATCTTTTTTCTGAATATCAGTTAAAAATGTTTTATCAATTTTATCATTTTTTATCTGATAATATAATTTTGTAAATCTACCAATATGATCTTTTATACGTTTTTTAGCATAATCAACCATTGTACCATTTGTTATGATAAATAGCCAATCACTACTTTGTGCAAGAAGTAATTCACGTGCTGCTTGATTTAATGCTTCTTTGACAATTCCTTTTGCATCTGGATAAGATGTTGCAAGTTCAACCATTCTATCACCAGCTTTATGTAAGTGACGGTGTGCATAATCATTTGTAGGATTTAGCCATACACCACTATAACCATTAGCTCCCCAGCTTGAACGACAAGGAGAACAAACTTGGATATTTGGATATTTATCAATATATTCAGAAGGAGTAATTAATTCAAAATTACACTCATCATAATATATTTTCTTAAATAAAATATATAACCAATATGGCCCTTCATACCACCAATGACCATATAATTCAGCATCATAAGGACATAATATAATAGGTGGAACTTCCATATAATCAGCAGCATTATTTATTTGTGCTGTTCTACAATCTAGGAAATGACCTGCTTGTCTTTCAGCTGAATCTTTTGCCCATTGAACATTATAATAATCTTTAAATTCAGTTTTTCCTGTAATTCTATAATATTTTATACCTGTATGAACACGTACACCATTATGAGCAATATATGGTTTTATATAATCATAATCTGCTTCATAACCAATATCTCTATAAAATTCTCTGTAATTGAAATCTCCAGGATATCCATCAATTGAACTCCAAACTTGTTGAGATGATGTAATATCTCTACCAAATGCAACTAAACCACCAGGTGATACGATAGGTGCATATGTACCATAAATTGGTGTAGGGTCTGCATATAATATTCCGTGTGATTCAACAATTGCATAATCAATACCAAATTCTTTTAGATATTTATCAGCTTCAGGAACATATCCACATTCAGGAAGCCAAATACCACGAGGTTTACGACCAAAATATTTTTCATATGTTTGTACACCAACTGCAATTTGAGCTCTTACAGTTTCTTCTGTTACATATAAAATAGGGAAGTAACCATGTGTTGCACCACATGTTATTATTTCTAATACACCAATATCTTGGAAATGTTTGAATTGTTCAATTAAATTACAATTAAAAACATCTCTAAAAAGATGTAAATCATTTGAATATCTATTGTAATAATAGTGTGATAATTCATTAAGTCTGTTATCATATGCTGTTCTTTTTATTTCTTTTTCAGATAATTCGATAAGTTGTTCTAGATAATGAATATATTTTTTTTGTAATAATTTATTATCTAACATTGAAAGTAGAGGAGGTGTCATAGACATTGTTATTCTAAATTTTACTCCTTCATCTACTAATTTCTGAAAGTTTTGTAATAGTGGAATATATGTTTCTGAAATAGCTTCATATAACCATGATTCTTCAAGATAATCATCACTTTCAGGATGATGTATAAATGGTAAGTGAGCATGTAATACAAAACTTACATATCCTTTTTTTTGCATAATATTTCTCCTTTATTAAAATATGTCGTAGGTGGATTGTGTCCTACGACATAAATATTTTTAAAAACTTGATGGCATACTTCCTGATGTTGGATTGCCTCCTGATGATGGATTTGAAATTCTTTCAAATAATGAAAGATCTTTATTTTCATAAATTCCACTATAAAGATTTTTAAGAATTTCTTCACTGATATATGGAATATCTTTTGATCTTTTTATTCCAGGTAGTCGTTTTATTATATCATATAATTGAACTGATTTTTCTTCATTATTTTTTATGTTTTTAAATTTAACAGTATTATTTTCATTTGTTGAATATAGAACATGATCATTAGGTGATTCGATTTTATTTGAATCTGATACATATATATAATCTGTTTTTATGCTTTCTTCTGCTGGAGCATAATAATTTGGACGCCTTCCTAATTCAACTCTGTAATTGCATTTACTGTCATTTACATGTAAATACCAACTGTTTGCAAAATCATTTATTGGTATTTCAAAACTGTAATTCATAGAATCATTATGAATAATTAATACAGGTCTTGTTATATTGAAAAAGTTTTCTCCATATTGTTGAATATAATTTTCTCTATCTTTATCAGAAATATCCCAATATACAAATAATGTATCTGGTGTTTGAT
>CAKPLV010000167.1 GCA_934167735.1 uncultured Clostridia bacterium
ATCCACAAGTTCTTCTCATAACTTGCATTTCATTTTCATCACTATTTCCACATGATGGACAATGCCAAGTTAAATCTTCTTTATTTAATTGTATTTCACCTGTATATCCACATTTATAGCATATATCTGGTTATAGCGATAGGTAAGAGTTTGAAGTTATCTCCGTCTTTTCCCCCGCTTCACACCGTACGTGAGCCTTTCGGACTCATACGGCGTTCCAACAATATTTTCGTCTATTATATAATCGAATTTCCTACTAACTTTCTTAAAGAATTTACCTTTTTAAGACTCGTTTCAGTAATCCCTATTAGAGTCATATACCTATTAATTGTATCACTATCTGTACTATGAATTAATTTATGGACATCTTTATCTACCCAAATCAAATTTTTATATTCATCAGTTCCACCTAATTTCTTTGGTGTTTTGTGATGGCATTCCATATTGTAAACAGATAATTGTCTACGTAATACATAGCATTTTCCTTTTTGTGCTATCATTAATGATAATTTATTATCTCTTAATTCTGCACTCTCTTTTGTATTTTGATTTGATAGTAAATATTCCAGTATTCTATCATATCCATTTAGTTTGGAATGGATTAGTTTCCTTCCCTCTTTAGTATAATCACAAATTTTTTGTGAAAAACATAATGGTGGCTTTGTTTTACATGCATGTATCGGAAATAATGATACTTTACATATACTTCTAACCTTTCCTTTACAGTGTCCATACAGTTTCTCGTATGTTTTTGTTTTAATAGGCTTTTTGGAAAATTTCTTTCCTAATCTTGTTTTCAAGGTTGGTAAGACAGAGAAGTTTATTTCTCGGAAGTCATGTACTATGTGAGTAGCACAACTATAATAGTTGTGAACCCCCAATATCTTAGCATTTAGTTTATTTACTTCTTCTGTTACTGTATTTCTCTGTATTACTTTAATTTGTTCTTTTAAATTTTGAGTTATTTTCCTCTTTGCTTTATCACTCATATTACTTTTACAGATATATTTATTTTGCTTCTTTACAACTTTCATTTTAATACCAAGAAATTCGGTATTTCTTTTTCTAAGATTGGTTATCTTAGATTTCTCTGGACTAATCTCTAATCCTAGTCTTTCTTTTAACCATTGTTCAGTTGCAATGTATATCTTTTGAGCGGTTTCATAATCTCTACAAAATATTTTAAAATCATCAGCATATCTTACGAATCTGAATTCTTTCAAATTACTGTGGCTTTTAAGCATTTTATATTGATTAGATTTATCTACTCGTCCAATTCTGTTAGCTTTATATTCATGTCTAGGTTTAAATGTTTCCCATTGGCTACTTAACCACCAATCCAATTCATTTAATACTATATTTGATAATAGAGGACTAATTATGCCACCCTGGGGTGTGCCCTTTATTGGTATACCAATCCCTTCTATTTCTGATTTTAGTATTTTACCTATTACACACATTAGGTTCTTATCTTGTATTCCTAAACTCCATAGTTGTTTTTTTAACTTACTATGATTGACATTATCAAAGAACCCTTTAATATCAATATCTACTACATAGTGTAATTTTGATATGTTCATGTGTTTCATTGCTTTTGCTATAGCATGTTTTGTAGACCTATTAGGTCTGAATCCATAGCTTTCATCATGAAATTTAGCTTCACATATTGGTTCAAGAATTTGTTTTATACATTGTTGGACAATTCTATCATCTATGCATGGTATTCCTAGTGGTCTAGTTTTTCCATTATCCTTTGGTATCCCTACCCTTCTTACACTTTTAGGTGTATAATTCATAAGTTTATTTTGTATAAACTTTACATATTTGTCCCTATCCATTTTCTCAATGTACTTAATATCTTTACCATCAGTACCAGGTGTTTCAGAACCACCATTACGTTTAATATTTCTGTAAGCTAATAGGATGTTTTTTTCATCCATAATTAACTCCATAAGTTTGGTGAATCTTTTCCCTGATTTGGCTTCAAAGTAAAGATTATCAAATTTTTCTTGAAGTAAGTAATATTCATTGTTTCTTAAGGCTTGTTTCTTTAAGATTAAGCTTTCCTTCAAGTCTATTACTCCTTATTAATTATATAAAATATAATTTTCCGTTTCATATCTCTTAGTCTTACTCGAACCTTGAAAATAATTCGTTATATAATTTTCTAAATATTGTCTAGTGGCTATTGCTCCATTGTCATTACAACAACTTCCCTGCTTCATGCCACCACTCTCACTTAGATTAAGATAAGTTATAGATTTCTCTTTTCCTTATCAATACTTCATAGGCAGTAAAACCTCCATATTCTAAGCTTTCCTTGTTCCATTATCACTATCTTTGAACATATACCCTTAGGTCACTAGTATAAGCCTGTAAGCTTGATAGCACCCTTGATGCTATATAGATTTTCATAACACAAAATTTTACTCACCTACACTTACGACACATTTTATGCCATGTGCATTTCTACACATCAATCATCTAGACTCGTACATTCCCAGTTTCGTCAGTTGCTTAAACAACATACTAACCATAGGTATTTTATAGACTCCCAGCCTATGTTATACTCGACTACCTCTAGTTCGCTTTTCCTGTTAGTATAAGGACATGCCTTATCTACTTAGGGTATAACCTCAGCTGACTTCACCGAGCTTCTAACATAAGTATATTTACTTATACATATGCTAGTCGGAGTATTAGAGGTGCATTTCAAGACGTTACTCTATCATTCTACATCTCGTGATAATAGTTCTAATAATTTAGTTATTAGGCTAATTTTGAAGTAGACCCACGCCTACTATTGTTTAGCAACAAGTCGCACTTGTATTTATTTCAGCATATTGAATATTATGATAAATAAAGTTTATTATATCTTCAACTGCTTCTAAATTTTTGCT
>CAKPLV010000168.1 GCA_934167735.1 uncultured Clostridia bacterium
CGTCATATGTGTATGTGTAATATATCCCTTTTCCCATTTTTCTAATATAAATTTAGGAAACTTTACATAGTTACTCATATTTTCTGATGTAATTAAGATAATTTCTCTATCAGTTAAATTATCTTTTAAGGATTTATAACATCTATTTACTAATTCAGGAGCATTTTCTAAGCCTTGAAACCAACATACCCATACTTTATTAGATGCTCTATGTTCTAATTTAATGTTCTGATATTTTTCATTAATATATTTTATTTCTTTTTTATATCTCTTCTCTAATTTTTGTTTTGTCTTAAACTGAACTGAAAGTCTTAAAATTTCTAATGCTTTTTTATCTCTTCCTAATAATAAAAATTCACCTAATGCAGTATGCAATACTTTACTTTTATGATACTGTTTTATTAAATTACATCCACCTTGTTTTTTAAATATTTCCCTTAATCCCATACTTATTCCTCTTTATCCTTAAAAAAAGATTTTTTTATAATTGATATTCCTTGTTCTTGAACTATTTCTTCCTTTAAAACAATCAATGCTAGTATATAAATTCCAAAAAATATTGCCGATGTATAAAATAATCGTAATAAAACAATATCTATAAATACTATCTTGTCAATTACCTTCATTCCTATTAAAGCTATCATTGTTGCCAATATAATTTTGATCCAATCTTTATTTCTTATATTAACATATTTTATTTTTCTTAAAAAATAAATCTGTACAATCAAAACACTTACTTCCGCAACTAATGTTCCCACAGCTGCACCCATAGCTCCATATTGTGGAATTAACAATGAATTCAATATTACATCAACAATTGCACCTATGACAGTTGAAACAATTGTATATTTTTCTAATCCTAATGGTACTAGAATTTGCATTCCCGTTACATTACTAATTCCTATCAATAATATTGTTGGCATTATTACTACCATTGCTGATAAAGCTGGTAAATACTGTTTTCCTGATAAAAATAATAGCACATCCCTCGCTTCAAGCATACAATATAACATTAAGGGTAATGAAATTAATAACACAACTTTTATTGATTTGCTCAAAGTTTTTCTATATTCTTCATGCATCCCTTTCTCAATATAGTAAGAAACTCTTGGCAATAAAACTGCTCCTAATGCACTTACTACGCTAGTTAAAATATTTTTCATTTTTACTGCAGCATTGTAGTACCCTACCTGTATACTATTTTCCATAAATCCCAACATTACTGTATCTAAATTGGTATAAATTGTAGCAGCTATTGTCATCAAAAAAAACATTATACTTGGTTTCAAATGTTGTTTTAAATTATACTTCCCATCTATTTTTACTGGAATATATTTTCTTAATTTTATTAAGTTTAATATATTAGATCCAACAGTCCCGATTACTTGTATCCCAGCATATATAACATAATCTTCTGGTTGTTTTACAAATATAAACATTAAGATAATTGATATAAATTTAAAAAGTAAATTCCTGATTGTTATGTAATCATATTGTTCTATCGCTTGATAAAACCATTCAACACCTACATTAGTTAAAATTAAAGTCGCCGAAGTTATAAATATAATATTTGCATTATCTCTCAATTTAGGTATAACAAAAATACATATTACTAAAACAATATAAGCTATAACCGTCAAAATGGAACCTAATATTAATAATTCATGTACCGTTTTAGCTAATTTCTGTTTATCATCTCTGCACTGTGCACATTTTCTAATACCATAGGTCGGAATTCCTAATGCCGCAAAAATCGAAAAATAATATACTACTGACGTTGCAAATGCTACTTTACCATTACCAGCCGGTCCTAACACTCTTGAAATATATGGAAAAGTAATCAATGGAAAAATAAATGAAGACATTTTTAATATTATATTCATCAAAAAATTATATTTCACTGAATGTATTTTTATATTATTTACTTGCTTCACAATTTTATCCTTTCTGTAATGCTTAATTTCTATGTTGTAATTTCCACTTTAATGAAGTTTCTATATTTACTACCGGAATTTCGCAATAATTTAATTTATTTTTTAATACCCATACATTCAATAAAATTTCTGATAAATAACCATATATTCTTGCTTCAGTAGGAGAATAGTCACTTAAATCCGTTTTCTCTTCTACCAAACTTAAAATCTTAAATAACCATTCACAATATTTATCCATTAATTTTTTTTTCATTATAAACATATTACAATAAAATGCTTCTCTTTGCTGTAATACAGTTTCATAACTTTCAGCATAATCTGGAAAAAGTTCCTCTATTACTTTCTTAGTTGTAACTAAATCCTTTTCTCTCCCATCACATTTTACATACCAATCTTTTACAGAATATTTCTTCAATTTTGTCTTCTTTGGTACAATTATTTCATATTTATCTAATAACCTGTTAATATCTTTTTGTTTCAAAAAAAACTTTTCCTTATTGGACCATTTCAATTTTGTGAAATATCTTCTGTAATGACAAATTCCTATTACTTTTACTTTTTTTATATTTTTCCACATCCAATATAATGCTGTTAACTCACAATAATTTGCATTTTTATCTGCAATATTATCCCCTGTGTCATCTGATGCGATTTTCAAGTCAATATTAGTTCTTTTCTTTCCCACTTGAATAGGTTCATATATTGAATTATTAGGAACCTGAAATTTTTTATGTGTTACAATATATATTTTACATTTATTTTCCATGACTACTCCATATCCATTTTGTTCATAAGATGTTTTATTTCTTCCTCTTTTTCAATTCTTTTATATAATAAATTTTTTTCTTCTTTTATAAATTGTTCATCTATCTTCTCAAAATTCAATTTATTTTTTAATATTGAAATAATATTTTTATCAAATCTATATTTTATAATCGAAGCTGGAACCCCTCCTACAATAGC
>CAKPLV010000169.1 GCA_934167735.1 uncultured Clostridia bacterium
CTCTAATATCTGCCATTATTTTTTCTATGAATTTTAATCTTTGTTCTCTTTTTTGTTCAATTCCTTTTACAAGTTCTTTATATTCTTCTGGGTATAAATATTGGAATCCTAAATCTTCTAACTCCCATTTCATTGCATATAAACCAAGTCTATTAGCAAGTGGTGCATATAATTGCATTGTTTCTTGTGCAATAGCTATTTGTCTATCTCTTTTTAAAAATTCTAATGTTCTCATATTATGCAATCTGTCTGCTAATTTTATTATTATTACTCTTATGTCTTTTCCCATTGCTAAGAACATTTTTCTATAATTTTCAACTTGATGTTCTTCAATACTTGCATATTGAATTTGCTTTAATTTTGTAACACCATCAACCATTTCTGCTATTTCTTCGCCAAATTCATTTTTTATATCTTCATATGTTACATCTGTATCTTCAACAACATCATGTAATAATGCAGCACATATTGTCTTTTCATCTAACCCTAAATCTGCTATTGTATATGCAACATCTACTGGATGAATAATATATGGTTCTCCTGATTTTCTTACTTGTTCACCATGATGTGTTAATGCATAACTATATGCCTTTTGTATTATCTTTGTATCTGGCCATCTTTTATTCTTTTTTACTCTATCTAATATATCTTTTATTGTATAATTTTTCATTAAGCTTCCCCTTTCTTTTAAAGAGATTTGATTTATACTGATTTCATTACATCTTTTAGATTTATTTGTATATTATCAACTCCGTTAAATGTATTTATTTCTAGGTTACCTACAACATCTATTTTATCTCCAATTCTATATTCATTTGCAAGATTTCCTAGATTGAATCCTATTGCATTTATTATGTTTTTATCATTTTTTAATGTTAATTTTAAATGTTTTCCTTCTGATAATGCTCTTATTGAATCTATTTTAAGATTTTTTATTATAAATAATGGTGTTTTGTTTTCTTCTCCAAATGGTTCTAATTCTTTTAAACTATCTACAATTTTTTGATTAATTTCATTTAGTTCTATTTGAGCATCTATTTTTAATATAGGAACTATTTTTGATATTTCTTTTTGTATAGCAATTTCTTCAAGTTTTTCTTTGAATTCTTCAAATTTTTCTTTTTTAACATTAATTCCTATTGCCATAGAATGTCCACCAAATTTTTCTATTGATTCTTTGCATTCTGTTAGTGCTTCATATAAGTCAAATCCTGGTATACTTCTTCCTGAACCTTTTCCTATTTCTCCTTCTTCACATAATAAGATACTTGGTTTGAAATATAATTCTGTGATTTTTGAAGAAACTATTCCAATTACTCCATGATGCCAATTTTTTCCAGACACTATTATTGTATTTCTTTCATCTAATTTTTTTTCATTTATTTGGTTTATTGCATCATTATAAATATTTTTTTCAATTTCTTGTCTTTTTTTATTATATTCATCTAATTTTTGAGTTAGTTGTTTTACTTCATTTTCATCTTTTGATAAAAATAATTTTAAAGCATCTTCTTGATGTCCCATTCTTCCACAAGCATTTATTCTTGGTGCAACACCAAAAGATACTGTTGTTGAGTCTATTTTATTATAACCTGCCATTTGTAGAATTGATCTTAATCCTATATTTCTTGTTTGTTCAACTAATTTTAATCCTAATTTTACAATTACTCTATTTTCATCAACTAATGGTACTATATCTGAAATTGTACCAATACATACAATATCTAAATATTTTAAATATTCTTTCTCTTCTAAATTTAATTTCATCGATATTGCTTGTATTAATTTAAAAACTACCCCAACTCCTGCTAAATTTCTAAATGGATATTTATTATCTTTTCTCTTTGCATCAACAACTGCAAGTGCTTTTGGTAATTCGCTTCCTGGTTCATGGTGATCTGTGATTATTGTTTCTAAACCTAGTTCATTTGCATAATCTACTTCCTCAACAGCTGAAATTCCACAATCTACTGTTATCATTAATTGATTTCCTTGTTCATAAATCATTTTAACAGCTTCTTTATTTAATCCATATCCTTCTTCTAATCTATTAGGAATATATTCACTTACTTTTATACCTCTTTCTTCGATGAAGCTTTTTAAAACTGTTACACTTGTTATTCCATCTACATCATAATCTCCATATATGATAATTTTTTCCTTATTTTCAATTGCTTTTATTATTCTATCTACTGCAATTTTCATATCTGGCATTTCATATGGATCATAAAAATCTGATCTTTTAGGATTTAAAAATTTTCTTATATGATCTTCTTCTATAATTCCTCTATTTGATAGTATTGTTGCTAATAATTTGTTTAAATTATATTCTTTTTGTAGTCTTTCTACTTGCTCTTCATTTGCTTGATATACTTGCCACTTTTTCTTCATTTTCTTTCCTTTCATCATACTATTTTTTCTGTTTATATTTTACTATTATAAACGAAAAATAGCAAGTAATACTTGCTATTTTAAGGAATATATATTTGATTTTATTCTTCATCTAATTCATCTGAATCAGGATCTTCAATTTCTTCTCCAAGACTTTGCTCAAATGCTTTTTCGAAATTATCTCTAACTTTTTTGTCTATATCTTTTAACATATCTGGATGTTCTATTAAATATCTTTTTGCATTTTCTCTACCTTGACCAATTCTTTCTCCATTATAACTAAACCAAGATCCACTCTTGTCTACAATGTCTAAGTTTACAGCCATATCAAGAATATTTCCTTCTTTTGATATTCCTTTTCCATATAATACATCAAATTCAGCCTCTCTAAATGGTGGAGCAACTTTGTTTTTTATAACTTTTACTCTAACTCTACTTCCTGTAGCTTCTCCATCTTGTTTTATGTTTTCTATTTTTCTAATATCCATTCTTACTGATGC
>CAKPLV010000170.1 GCA_934167735.1 uncultured Clostridia bacterium
TATGGAGCAGGTAGTGGGAATCGAACCCACGTCATCAGCTTGGAAGGCTGAGGTTCTACCATTGAACTACACCTGCATTTCCCTGACAGTTATAAATTATAAAGTATATTTCATTTTTTGTCAAGCATTTTTCAAAAAATTTTTTTATTTTTATTTTTGATTTTTCTATTTCTATTTTCTACATTTTGTGATAAAATATGCCAAGAATATACTTTAGAGAAAGGGTTGAGTTTTATGGAACTTAATAAATGTAGCCGTTGTGGTGCTTTTTATGCAAATGGTGGAGATGTTTGTCCTAAATGTGCTGGCAAAGACAGTTTTGAACTATCTACTTTTAAAAATTATATAGAGCAAAATGGTTTTTCTTCTGTAGATACAGTTGCAACAGATACAGGTATTGCTCAAAAAAATGTTAATAGATTTTTAAATTATGAGGGAATAGATATTCCAGGAAATAATGCAAAACAAAAACTAACAAATTCAGGAGTTGTTTTTAATTAATAAGTTAAAGAGTGCCAAATATAAATTTAGCACTCTTTTTACATTTCAGAAAGTTGTTGTATCATAGTTTCTCCAAAAACAGCATAACCTATTTGTGGATCATTTACAAATACATGTGTAACTGCTCCAATAAACTTTCCATCTTGTATAATTGGAGAACCACTCATTCCTTGAATAATTCCTCCTGTCTTTTTTATTAAATTTTCATCTGTAACTTTTATTAACATACTTTTATTATCATAATAATTGTTTAAATATACTTTTTGAATTTCAATATCATATTCTTTTATACTTCCATCTATATCTGATAAAATTTTGGCATTACCGAGCTTTGTTTCTTGTCTTGATGCAACTTTCATTTTTCTTGTATAGTCTACTTCTAAATTCATAGGATTTTTTATTACACCATATATTCCATATTTAGTATTTTTATATATACTCCCAATTATTGAATTTTGTTTTATTGTTCCTTGAATTTTACCTGGTGCTTCTCTTTTACCTTTAACAATAGATAAAATACTAACATCATCTATTTCACCTGATGATGTATTTATGATTTCACCTGTATCTATATCTGTAATTGCATGTCCTAATCCTGCAAAACTTCCTGTTTGTTCATTATAAAATGTCATTGTTCCAACTCCTGCTGCACTATCTCTTACCCATAATCCTAATTTATAATTATTGTCTTTATCTTTTACAGGTTGTATTTCACATTCTTTTTGTTCATTATTTCTTGAATATTTTATTTTAATTTTTCTTCCTTCACTTTCATTTACTATTTTTAATAATTCTTCAGTACTATTTACAATACAATCATTTATTGCTGTTATGGAATCTCCTTCTTTTATATCTGTTTTTTCATAAGGCTTTTGAATATTTCCATCTATATCTTCTATTTGAGATGTTCCTACAACTAAAATTCCATTTGTATATAATTTAATCCCTGCAACTTCTCCAATAGGAATTACATCTATCTCATCAATAACACTAACAGTTATTGATTTTAAAGCTATTTTATCTAATAAACTAACAGTTAATACTTGCTTTCCAGGTTCTTCAAAGGCTGTTTCATCTATATTTGAGAGTGTTTCTACTGAATCATTTTTTGTTTTTATATTAACTCCCCATAAAGTGTTTAATTTTATGTTTTGTCCTTTGAATACTGTTATATTTGTTGGAATATTATCAATAGATATTATATATGAATATATAAAAAATAATACAAATAATATAAAAATTTTCTTGAGTGTTTTCATAATTTCACTCCTTTATTTATATTATTTGTATTAAAAATTCTTTTATTCAAGTTAATTTTTCACAAGGATCATTCCAGCTTCATTCTCAAATAGAATGTCTAAATTTTCTAAGTTCATATTATTATAATCGCCTAAATAATCTTCTTTAAATAAAACAAAATACTTTTTTTCACTATTTTTAAATTGTTGTATATCTATTGTATTATCACCATATGATAAATCTACTAAATTATATGGATTTTTTGTAATTGCATATATCCATATACTTCTTCCATGTTCTAATAAAGGTAAACACATATATGTTTCTTTATCTAATTTATCTGTATTAATATTTTTATTATAATAATCTAAAATTTCAAGTTCTTCATGGCTTACAACATTCATTTCCCTTTTTATTGAATCTGAATTATATCTATATATATCAAATCCTATTATACTAAATCTACCACACATTGAAATAATTATTCCAAAACAATATATTCCTATTAATGTCTGTGTAATTTTAGGATGTTTATCATTCATATTATCTATATATTTAAATGATGTATTTAGCAAAAATATCCATAATAAAAAATATGTTTTATAATAATAATATGTAGAAACAAGATTTAAATTATTTCCTATAAATAATACTACTAAAAATGCAATTGTTAAAATTAACATTTTTTCTGATATCTCAATTTTTTTATTTTTTAACATATAACAAATTGAGATTACTAAAAATATTGCTATATTTGTTATGAAATTACTATAAATGCTTCCTGCCATGTTTATTGTATTAGCTGAATTTACAGCAAAATTTGTATTAAATTTTAAATATGGCATTATAACAAAAAATAATATTCCAAATATACTTGGTAATGCTAAACTATATATAATTTTTACAATATTATTTTTCTTCTTCTCAAATATAATTTGCAAAAATATTGCAAAATATACAACTGGTACGAAAAAATAATATGAGAAAAATAATCCAAAATTTAAAATACTTAATAAAATATATTTGTAATATTGATTATCTTCATCAATTACAATTAATATTGAAATTATTATATTTAACCCTACAGACAAATAAGAAAATCCTGATAATAGGCTATTTAATGGATATCCAAGCATATATATAA
>CAKPLV010000171.1 GCA_934167735.1 uncultured Clostridia bacterium
TGATAAAACTTTAAATAAATATGGTACTTTATCTGCTTCCGAATTAGTTGATTTAACTCATAAAGACAGAACTCCATGGTCAAAAAGTTTTAAAGGAATTGAAGAAACTTATTCTTGTATAGATTCAGACACAATTAAACAATATCATAAATACGAAAAATAAATATTAAAGCCCCACAAATTGTGGGGCCATGTTTATTTCTACTTCATGGTTGGCAAAACCACGAAATCCGGAAACGGCATAGTTTTCTCTCCTCGTAATACAAAGAACAATTCACATAAGAAAGTCAACATGTATTCGAGATCTTCGCGTTCCCAGAACAGATTCTGGTTTTTTACTCTATCCTGCAAATTCATTGCATTCCATGAATAGCCTATAGAATTTGCTTCATCTACCATCTTTTCCATTTTTT
Source organism: uncultured Clostridia bacterium (assembly GCA_934167735.1). Taxonomy (GTDB): domain Bacteria; phylum Bacillota; class Clostridia; order TANB77; family CAG-508; genus CAG-269. The sequence goes on from CAKPLV010000171.1 coordinate 414, forward strand.
CCATGAACTGTTCTTCTGTAAGATCTTTATAGTCGTCCAGATCTATAATGCTTTTTATTTTTTTGAAAAACTCAACCTCTGATTCTTTTTCGAATTTTATAAATTCGAACCGGTTAGTTTCATCTATGATGCCAACTGGCTGATCAAAAACCTTATTGTAAATAGATGCTGGAAATGCAATGTTTGATTCGAATAAATGTACCATGTCTTGTCTTTGAACATATACTACCTCTTTACCATTTTCCTTGTGAAATAATTTCATTTTCTTTCCTCCTCCTTAAAATAATTGTTTTATCCGACTGTTAAACCAAAGCTGAAAAAAGGATTATAAGTTTTAACACACATATTATATCAGAACTTCAAGTATAAGTCAATTTATGTAAATCTTTGTTTTATAAAATTGCAAACCATAAAGAGAAAATTTGAATTATCAATCATTCTCCTTTACAGGAATAAAACCTTCTGCAAATTTATATTTTTCTCTGTTTTGTACATACAAGAAACCTATTATACTAAAAACAACAGCTCCTATAAAATTAACAAATAGATCTTTTATTGTATCTATTAATCCTATATCAAGATATCCTTTTTCTATCGTAATAATTGTACCATCTTTAGAATATATCTCTGTTTTTTCAATGTCTTTAACTTTTATTGGCACATTTTCATTATTCTTATTTAACATTACAGACGAAATTTCTGTTACAATTCTATCTTTTTGCATATCTGTTTTTGCAACATTATCAGCTGTAAATTCAAAGAACTCCCATAAGATACCTATTGTCATTGAAAAGCAAAATGCAACTAGTGCTATATATAATGGTGATAATTTAATTTTATTACTATTTTGATTTAGTAAATCTACTAATGAAAAGCCTATTCCTGCACATATAAAACCATTTAATGTATGCAATATTGTATCCCAAAATGGTATAATTCCATAAAAATTATTTATTTCTCCTAATATTGCAGTTGAATAGATAAACAAATATATAATGGCTTCTAACAAGCTTGGAATTCCTATTTTAAATTTTTCAGAAATTATCGTTGGAATTGTAAATAACACTAATGCCAAGATACACATCAAAACATTTGATATATTTCCAAGTATTATTTGAAATATCATACTCAAAATAACTAATAATCTAAGTATTAAATAAATCGCTATTGACTTTTTATTTGTTTCTTTATATTTTTTTCTCATTATTTTTGAAAATTTTTGCATATGTTTCTCCTTTTCCTTACATATCAATCAACAATTTTAAGAACATTTTTATAATCTTCTACATATAATTTTTCAGGGGTTATTATAATTATGCAAAATTGTGACTTTGTAACATTAATTTCTATATTAGCTTGTAATATAGCTAAAGATAAAACACCTGAAGAAATAGGTGTCTTAGCTACTGTTTTCACACAATTGCGGTGATACTTTGGCTACACTTTCGGCATTAAATGATATTAATAAATAATTCCATTTTTATTTTTATAATTCTCAAATGTTTTAATACACTGTTCTCTGTCTATTTCGTGTAAAGTAATCAATTCTTTATTATTTCCTTTTAGATATTCATATATTATATCATCTCTAAAGCCAATATCTCCTGCATCTTGTTTAGTACATCCATAATATACTGTTTTAATATTTGACCATATAATTGCAGATAAACACATAGGACATGGTTCACAAGATGTATATAATGTACATCCAGATAAATCATAAGTATTAAGTTTTTTACATGCATTTCTTATAGCTACAACTTCAGCATGTGCTGTTGGATCATTGTTTTTTAATACTTGGTTATTTCCATTTGAAATTATATTGTTATTTAAATCTACAATTACAGCCCCAAATGGACCTCCTTCTCCCTTTTCCATACCATTATCAGCATTTTCTTTAGCAATTTTCATAAATTCATTCATATAAATACCTCCTATACAATTTTTATATCTAATAAACCAATTAAATCTATTGCTTGTAATTGATTTATAATTGCACCTTTTATATCAGAAATTGAAACTGCAATTCCTTCAATAGTAGCTTCTGAAAGATTAATTCCTTTTAAACTTGTTTTAAAGAAATTGGCTTGTGTTAAATCAGCATTTTTGAAAATCAGATTTTTAATTACTGTTTCTTGAAAATAACTATTTCTGAGTCCTGTATTTTCAAATAAAGTATTTTCTAAATAAGCCATTGTTAAATTTATATAATTAGCATTTGTTTCATTAAAATAAACATTATATAATCTGTCTTCTGAAAAGTCACATCCAGAAATCTTACAATTGATAAATTCACACCTTATAAATGAAACACTTATAAATTTAGAATTAGAAAAATTACAATTTTCAAATATAACATCTCTAAAAGTTACTTTTTCAAAATTTGCGTTTTGTGCTTCAACATTTTTAAAAATACAATGTTCAAAATCAATATCATATAAATCTAATTCTATATATTGT
>CAKPLV010000172.1 GCA_934167735.1 uncultured Clostridia bacterium
GGGTGTAGTATATCAAAATGGTGCATTTGATGCAGTTGCAGATGGACAAGTAAATTTAACCCCAGATAGTACAGCAAAAAAGGCAGCACAAGATGCACTTAATGGTTGGGATCCAACATATGGTGCAATTTACTATTTTAATCCAAGTACAGCAACTAATAAATGGATTTGGTCAAGACCAATGACAGTAACAATAGGAAAACATAGATTTTGTAAATAAAAAAAGTTGACTTCAGATGAAGCCAGCTTTTTATTGTTTTAATCTTATTAAAATAGCAATACCTAATAATATAAGTAGAACTCCTACTACAATTAAACAAATACTTAAAATATTTGTTAATTCTAAATCAAATGCAGAAGTAGTAACTGTTGAAGACAAAGTAGATGTAGTTGCTGCTTGAGAAGTACTTGATGATGTATTTGTTGTTGATGTATTGCTTGTATTATTTGCTGTGTTAGTTGTATTAAGATCCATATCTAGTGCTGCAAAAACAGGTGAAATATTGGAAATTAATAACAAAGATATAATCATTATAAAAAAAGTTTTTGTTACTTTTGCCATTTATGTTACCTCCTAGAATATGATACCAAAATTGAAATAAAAAGTCAATAAATAAATGTTGAAAAAAATTAAATAATATAGTATAATAGACAAGTTGCAAAAAAATTAGAATCTCTTGTGAAATTTCACAAGAAAGGAGGAATTAATTATTTAATAAAGAGATCCAAATCATTAGAATAAAAGGAGATAATGAAATGAAAAAAGACATCAAATTCGAAAACGTGTTAATGGCTGTTTCAATTTTCTTTGAAGTATTTATCTTTTTAGATTTAATATTTCTAGTATCTCAAGATATAGGAATACGAACCAAATTAATAGTTACATTAATAGTAGGTTTCGTACTTGGAGTAAATGCAATTATAACAAGGCGGAGCATATTTCCAGGATTTTGCGAAAAAAATCGGGATACTTGGTGTTGTAATAATCATTTAACAATTCAAGAAAAAACAATTGTTGATGATGCAAGAAGCTTACTGAAAAAAGTATGCCATGATGGCGAATTAGTAAATGTTAAAATTTATTCTATAAGAATAGCTGTACATTCATGGATGAGATATGATGAAGAGAATGATGAAATATCAATATATGTACCATTTAAAAAATTTATGAAATATGGAAAAGACTTTTGTTTTTATTCAGTATTATTTAATATTATTTTGGCACAGCATTTTCAGAAAAATAAATATACTTTTTCAAATTTCCAATATGTATTTGACCTTAATAATTTATTAACAGTTTGGTTAGTAAAAAATTACAGCGAAAAATACAAAGAACCTGATCAAATTTGTATTGTAGACTTTTGGATTGGAGCGTATAATGTTAAATACAATTTAAAATACAATATTGTAAATTATCAGGCAACTGCTATTGCAGAGATGTGTGTAAAGCGTCACAAAAAACTTGAAGAAGTATTTCAAAACTATGTAGATTTTCAGCCACAATATTTCTTTGATTTGATACCAGAAAGATACAGATAATTAAATAATTAGTTCAAAGGCCAGAATTTGTAATTCTGGTCTTTTTTTATAAAAAAAGTTATGATATAATGCAGAAAAAAACATGGAGAAAAAGATGAAAAAAGAACAAATAGATAAAATTGGATTTGGAATAATAATACTAACAATAATATTACTAAACATATTTATTGGATCAAATATAAAACAACCGATATGGATAATTCAAGCAATAGTTAGTATATATACAATCATATATTTAATAATTGAAAAAATAAATAAAAATGATAAATTGATAATAAAAAATAGAATAGATATATTAGTATTATTATTTATGATTTCAACAACAATTCCATTATTGTTAGGAAAACAAATAAGTATAGATGGAAGTGTTAATTTTATATTAAAATATTGGGCAGTATATGGATTCTATATTTTAATTAAAAACATAATTACAAATGAAAAAAGACGAGAAATTTTAATAAATGCAATTATAATAAGTTCATTAATACCTATTGTAATTGGTTATGATATGCTAACATTTAATAATTTTGAAAAAATAATAGATTTATTAAATTTAGTAAAAATTAAAGATTCAAGAATGATATCAACATTTGGATATGCAAATACATATGCTATTTATTTGGGAATAACTACAAGTCTTGCAATTTATAAATTTCTAAAATCAGATAAAAAGAAAAAAATATTATATGGAATATATATTGGAATTGGTGCAATAACAATATTGTTAACTCAATCAAAAGCAGTTTTGGCATTATATGCTTTAATAATATTAGGATTTGCAATAAAAGGTATAAAAGATAAAAAAATAAGTAAAAAATGGATTATAGCAAGTATAGGAGCTATTGTAATATTTTTTATATATTTCTTTATATCAATTCAAATAGGTAAGCAATTAAAAGTAACAGATGAAAATAAAACATGTGTTATAAGAGGAATAGAAAAAAATACACAATATGAATTCAGTCTTGATATAGATGCAAAAACAGAAAAACAATACAATACATTTAATATAACAATAGTAGAAGTTACAAAATATTTTTCAGAAGTAGAACTTGCAACAGATAAATTTGCAGAATTTCAAGGAACCAAAACATATAATTTTAAAACAGATAATGATGCAGATCATATAGAAATAAAAATAAAAAATGAGCTAAAAGAAGATATAACAATTAATGAATTAAGAATAAATGGTGAGAAATACATATTAGAATATAAATATATACCAGATGAAATAGTAAGAATTTTTACAACATTTAATTTTAAAAATTCAAGTGAGTCCTTTCGTTGGCTAGATGGAACACGAGTAATAGAGGGACAAGCTGTCTG
>CAKPLV010000173.1 GCA_934167735.1 uncultured Clostridia bacterium
TCAATACAGAGATATTAAATAATGCATCTAAAGTCAAAGAATTATTTAATTTATATACATATATAAAAGAAAGTGATAATGCAAGTGCAAAATTATTATTTCCAGAGATTACAGAAAATACAAATGAATATATATACACATATTATTATTTTGAGACATCATATGGAGATTGGGGGCTTTCAGACAATATAGAATTATATAAATCTACAATATCAATAAATAAACAAAGTGGAAAGTTTGAAGTAAATGAAAAACGAATTAGACAAGTAACAGGAAAAACAAATAATCAAGACGATTAGATTTTTAATAAAAAGGAGAAAACCGCGTGTATTCACAACTTGAAATTAACATAAAAATATGATATACTATTTTGTGCAAAACAATTTTGAATGTTGATATGGTCAAATCAACTAAATCTTTTGATAATTTAAAGGAGAATACAAAATGAGGAAATGGAATGATTCAAAAGATATACGGAAATTGTGTCAAGAAGATAAAGAGTATTTGATTTTTTCTTATTATAACAAATCATACTCCAAGCAGACAGTAAGCTTGGTAAATATGCTTTTTGATGAAATTCAAAAAGATTTTCCAAGGGTATCTCAGGATAATGTTCATATAAGAATGTTACCTGTATTTCCATATGAAATAGTGTTGCAGTTTGCACTTCTTAGAGACGAAATACAAAATGTTGACTTTTCAAAGTTTAAAAAAACACCAGAAGATTTTTTGAAATCAGAATGACCAAAAGGAGTTACACAATAAAGTGTAGCTCCTTTTTATATTAAATATTAATTTTATCTATTGTAAAAAATTAATAAAAACTATATAATAAAAAGGAATTTGTTGAGAAGATTAGGAGAAAATATATGGAAAAATACTTAGAAAATCTAAATGAAGAAATAAGAGAATATTTGAAAATATTGTCCCCAGAATTTCCTAAATGGCTATTAGAATACATTAATACTCCAGAGATATTAAGACTTGATGGTATTGGAATGTCATGTGGAACACTTTACACAAAAATATATAATGACAAATATTTTTATTCTGCATTAACACATAGTATTGCTGTAGCATTAATTATATGGAACTTCACAAAAGACAAAAAACAGACAATAGCAGGATTATTTCATGATATTGCAACGCCAACATTTAAACATTGTATAGACTTTTTAAATGGAGATTCAGAACATCAAGAATCAACAGAAGAAAAAACAGAACAGATAATTAGAAATTCAAAAGAAATAATAAAATTATTAAATAGAGATAACATAAAAGTAGAAGAAGTATCTGATTATCATATTTACCCAATTGCAGATAATGATACTCCAAAATTAAGTGCTGATAGATTTGAATACACTTTATCAGGTGGATTATATCAAGTAAAAGTATTTGAAATTGAAGATATAAGAAAATATTATAATAATATAATAATATTAAAAAATGAAGATGGTATAGATGAATTGGCATTTAAAGATATAGATGTATGTGAGAACTTTGTACATGACATATCAAAATTGTGGCCACGTTGGATTGAAGATGAAGATAGAGTATGTATGCAATTCATAGCAGATATTATTAAATCTATGAGTGTTAAAAAATATATTACAGCAGATGATTTATATAAATATACAGAGCACGAAGTAATTCAAAAAATAAAAGAATGTGATGATGAATATATAAGAAATGCATTTATTAATTTTGAGAATGCAACACGTGATTTTGTATATAAAAGTGATAAAGCAAATGATAAAATATATTGTACAAGTGTAAAAGGAAAGAAAAGATATATCAATCCCATAGTAAAAATAAATAATAGTGCTAAAAGAATAAAAGATATTTCAGATAGTGCTAAAAAAGATATAGATAACTTTTTAAATATGAAGTTTAATAAATATATTGGATTACAATTTGATTTTAAACCATACCATAATTAAAATTAGGGGGAAAGAATGGATAATCAAGACAAAAGAAAACTGATAGAGCAAACAGAACTTAGTGATGTACTACAGCTGATATTTGAAGAAAATATTTTTGAAGGAACTCCAACTTATGAAATAGTTGGAGTTATACAACAAATGAATAATAATATTCAGAAAGGTTTATTGTATAATCAAGAATTTCTAAAGAAATTTGAATTACAAAAATATCAGTTAACATCTATAATTAAGAATATAGATGAAAAAACAAGAGTCGAAATATTAACAGATACAGAATTCGTAAAAAATGAACTGAAATTTGAAAATTATGAAATTGTTGATATAACTAAAACATTATCAAATGACATGGATAAAGATAAAATCATAAATATGTATCAAATAAGCGAATATAATAAATTGGAAATCTTTAAAACATGTAGTGATAGCTATAAGATGGATCAATTATTGAATAATGAAGATCTTAGAAGAAATGAAGATATTGATATTTTGAGAGAAATGGATTTGAAAGAAGTTTATAAATTCATTAATAAGAATAAAAACTTTTTTAAAGAAAAAGACATTCATATTCATGAAATAACATGTCACTTAGACAGTGAAAAGCAAAAGGATTTCATAAATAATTTAGAAGATTTAGAAATATCTGTTGGAGAGAAAAAAACAATATTTGCAACATTGAAACCAGAAGTTAAGCAAAGTATTGATAGAACCGAATTACCAAAAGAATACAAAACAGCACTTGAAATTAAAACAACAGAATATGGAAGAATAGATGAATTAGAATTTGATAGAGATGCAGAAGATTATCGTGGACTAGATAGTTTAATATGCATAAATCCTGAAAAATATACAGAAGAGCAAAGAAAAGCATTGCTAAAACTTTGTGATGTATGTCCTGATATGAAAGTATTAAAT
>CAKPLV010000174.1 GCA_934167735.1 uncultured Clostridia bacterium
TGTATAGATGTTCCAAACTTACTCCTCTTGTTCTTCGCTTTTTATTATTATGTTACTATAATAACATATTTTATACTTTCATCGTTGTTTACTTCATCTAAATCAATCAATTTAAAATACTTCATCATTTTAGAAAATTTTATTTTCAACATGATTTTTCTTATAGCCTTTATAAATAATTGCTTATTACTAGATTTTTTAATTGTGACTGACTTATTATTCACACTTGTATTATCATTTTTTAAATGTAGATAAACTGGTTCAAAGCCAATGTTTTTTATGTATTCACCTAATGAAAATGCTTGTAGAAATGTTCCACAATTTATTGAATCATACAAGGTCACTATCACTACTTTTTCTTTTTTCATTTTAATATTCTCCTTCTTTAAATTCATATTTTATTCCATTATGAAAAAACTTAGACATTAATATCATCAAAGGTATAATGTATATAAATCCCATTTCAATATAACTTATTCCATACCATACTATTCTAAAAGCTGTACACATAATAAATATGTACCATAAGTAAGATAAAAGCGATTTACTTTTAGCCAAAAAATATAAAATAATGTATTCAACTATTGAGAAAATCGATATTCCTAGCAATCCCAAAGACATATATGGTGCGCTTAATAAATATTCACCACCTGGGTGCCCTATATAAGTGTTTTTCAAAATCGTTGTTATATCACCATCGTAATCAAGTAAAGGTACTGCATTAAAGATATATGATATATATGGTTTTAGCAACATATTTCCATTATCAGAATTGTATTTTATTGCTAAATTAAATATGTACGCCTCATCAGCACTTGTACTTTGAACTAAGATTTTTTTTGTAATATTTTGTACTGAAAAATCGAATGATTTATTATTTCTTAACTCTCCAGTAATAATCATTGCGACTACTAATGCTAAAATCGGTAGGCCAACTTTTAAAAATTTTGATATATTAATTTTAATATTTGATTTTAAAACATAAATAAAAATCAATCCAAATATAAGGCCTATTACATCTACCCTTTCATAATGCGAAATAAACCAAAAAATGTTAAATAAATATACGAACTTTACGATCCTTTTTTTCTTTAAACTTGGAAATAATAATATCATCGCAATAATTGATAAATGATTCCAAGCGTTCCCAGGAAGCAGTGCAGAAAATCTCTCACTTATTGTTGAGACTTTTAAAAAAGGCATTCGTGGAAAAGCAATGAGTATAGAACATACCGATATAACACAAAGTAGTACCTCATAAAATTCATTTAGCTTATAATTGCTATTTTTAATCTTTCTATTTTCTAGATCTAATATATTACTATTATTAAAAATTAGAAGCCAAATGTAATTGTAAATAAATATACTAAGTAAAATTTTTTCATACATAATGTTCATACTTGTGTACTCAAGTATTCCATACGAAGAGCCAAAATTATATTGATAAAATAAAGCCAATGCTATGTAATTAACGCACATATGTTTTATAGAAAAAAAAGAAAATTTGCATTTAATTATAATAAGTAAAAACTCTAATAATATCAATAAAAAAAGGAAATTTATTTTGATTCCAAAAAGTGCTGATAAACCAAATAAAATTAATATTAAAAACAGAATAAAATTGTTGGCTATAAATCTTCCATTTATTTTCATTTAATCGTACCACCATCATATATTTTTTTTAACTTTTGTACTTCCGTATTTATATTCAAGCCCATATCATTAAATAAATTTTCATTACACCTTCTATTATAAGAATTGGATTTTATTTTAGAAAATTCAACCCATTCATCCAAATTAGTATTGTCTAAAAATTTAGTAGTATCAATGACTTTGCAATTTTTATCTATATTGTTTGAAAATCCACATATTAAGCCAGATATTTGTGCTTCAATCGATACTACCGGTAACCCCTCCCATAAACTTGGCAACAAAAAAATGTCAAATGCACTATAATAATCGTTTGGATTAGATACTATTCCAGTAAATATCACTAAATCATTTAAATGTTTTTCTATAACCAACTCCTCAATCTCATTTTTCAATTCGCCGTCTCCAAGAAGCATAAGTTTGTATTTTATTTTATTAGATGTCGATATAATTTTTTCGAAAATTTCTATTAGAAACTTATGATTTTTTTGGTCTGTGAATCTTCCAATATGGCCAATTAAAATTTCTTCATTACTTATATTGTAAGCATTTCTTATTTTTTTTCTACTACTAGGATTGTATTTATACAGATCAAGGTCCATTGCATTATTTAAAATTAAGTATTTTCTTTTACCAAACATGTATTTTCCCGCATCTTCTCCACAAGCAACTAAATTAGTAGCATTATTAATACAAGTTATTTTTAATACTTTTTCTATAATTTTAACTAAAAAATTTTTATTTCTAACATCGCTATTATGTGAATGACAAATTCTAACTTTTATTTTTAATCTCTTTGCAGCTAAAAGCGGAATTAAATTCATTAAAGTCATATGACAATGGACTATATCAATTGAATTATTTTTTAAATAATTTAATGTTTCGATGTAATTTTTTATCGGGTGTTTAATTTTTGATGGAATCCTCTGCAATTTAAAACCAATTTTTAAAAATTCTTTAATGTTTTTTTGCGAAGGCTCATGTTGATATAATAGAAAAAAATTATAATCATTCTTTAGATTTTTACAATAGTTATATATCATCGTTTCTACACCGCCAGCTTTTAATCCACTAACTATATGGCAAACATTTTTCTTCATTTGACATGCTCCCTTGTATTTAAAAGTGATAGATAAAAATCACTTAATTTTTTGTTTTCAAATTTAATATAAAATTCACTAAGT
>CAKPLV010000175.1 GCA_934167735.1 uncultured Clostridia bacterium
ATATTTAATTGATTCAACATGTAATTTATGAGGTTTTGCATTTGAATTATTTATTAAATGCGTTCTTATGTATAATTCATACACAGCATCTCCAACATAAGCCCATACTAATGGAGACAACATATCAACATCTTTTATATCTTTTTTTCTATCTATAAATTCCAATTTTTACGGCCTTTCTAAACTAATTTTTCCTAATTTTCCAGTTCTAAAATCATCAATTATAATTCTAGAAACTTTTTCAACATCTACTTCTCCTCCTGAAACCAAAGCACCTCTTTTTCTCGCTATAAGTTTCATTAGTCCATAAATAAAATTTTCCTCTTCTGATTTTACATTTTCAATTTCTTCATCAGTTAACTTATATCTTTGTTTTAAGTTTTCTAAATATTCTTCATATAATTTTTTTAGCAATTCATAAGCTACTTCAGTTCTTTCTAGTATATCATCTTTTATTGTTCCTGTATATGCTAAATTTAATGCAACTTTATTATTTTCAAATTTTGGCCATAATACACCTGGTGTATCTAATAATTCTTGGTCTTTACTTATCCTTATCCATTGTTTTTGCTTTGTAACACCTGGTCTATTACCAACTTCTGTTGTATTTCTTTTTGATAGTCTATTTATCAATGATGATTTTCCAACATTCGGAATACCCAAAATCATAACTCTAGTAGTTTTATTTATTCTACCTCTTGCTGCTTGTCTAGCTTTTTCTTCAACCATCAATTCATCTATTGCTTTAGTGAGTTGATTTATTCCTCTTCCAGAATTTGCATCTGTTAAAATCGTTTTCGCTTCCTTTGAAAAATAAGTAACCCATTTTGCATTTACTGAATCATCAGATAAATCTGATTTATTTAATAAAATTATCTTTTTCTTATTTTTTGTAATTTCTCTTATATCTGGGTTTCTACTGGAAATTGGTATTCTTGCATCTAATAACTCTACTACAACATCTATTAGTTTTAAATCTTCAATTATTTGTCTCCTTGTTTTTGCCATATGCCCTGGATACCAGTTAATTCCGACTTTAGTTAACTTTTCTTCTTGATTGTTATTTTTCATTTCAACTCTGATTTTTCTTTTTTGATACATATCCATTTTTTTCACTTCTTTCTCTTTATTTTAAAAAAATACTTAAAAAAGTATTTTCTGACTTCGTCCTTTAACTAGATAATATTATATCATAGTTTTGTCTTTTTATAAAGTCTAGTGCCTCAAAATATTTATCTTCGCATTTAAAAATTATTTTTATATTTTGATTTTCATCAATAACAATATCTTCTATTAATTCTTCTATTAATAATCTATCGATTTTTTTCACTTCTTTTAATTTTTTTATTTCATTAAACCAATCTTCATTATTTTTAGATTCAAAAGAAATATTTTCTAATCTATCTTCTAAATTAATTTTTTCTTTTCTATATTCACTTATTTTTTTACTATAATCTGCCGAATATTCCCAATATTCTGCTTCTGTTATAAATTTTTCTTTCAAATCATCTTTTATTTCATTTCGTAGTTTAATAAATTTATTTATTTCATTATCTATATTATCTATTTTTGCTTTGATAATATCGATGTCATAACTTATTTCTTTTTGGCTTACTATTTGTTCTATTTTTTGGTCTATTTCTATTACTACATTTCTAAAATTATTTATAAAATCAATTACGAGACTTTCTAATTTTTCTTTTTGTATTGACTTAACACTGCATTTTTTATCTTTTAAATAATTTCTACAATAATAATATGTGTGATATTGACCTTTTCTTATTATCATATTACTTCCACATTTTCCGCATCTTAAATATCCAGAAAAAACATCATAATTATTATTACTATTTACTCTAATATTTCTTTCATATAATAATTCTTGAACTTTATTATAATCTTTTAATGAAATTATTCCTTTATGATGATTAGGTATAATTATCCATTCATCACTATTCACTCTATTTGTTTTGTGAACTTTATGACTTACTTTCTTTCTTACTCCTTGAATTAAATCACCAGTATATGTTTTATTTTTTAGTATTTCGTCTAATTTTTTAGAATTCCATAATTTAGTTGATTCATTAATATTATAATGTGTAATGTCATTTTCTAACTTATACACTCTTGGAGTAGATACTTTCAATGAATTTAGTTCATTTGCAATTTCCTTTTTACTTTTTCCGGATAAAATCATTGAAAATATTTTTTTTATTATTTTAGCTGGTTCTTTATCTATTATAAATTTATACTTATCTTTAGGATCTCTTAAATAACCATAAGGTGCATAGGAACCAATGAACTTACCTTGTCCCTTTTTACTATCTAATACACTTCTGACCTTTTGAGAAATATCTCTTGCATACTCATCGTTCATTAAATTTTTAAATGGGACAATAATGCTACTTGCAGATTTTGGGTCTTTACCAGTATCTATATTATCATTAATAGCAATAAATCTTATATTATATGAAGGAAATATTTGCTCAATATAGTTACCAACTTCAATATAGTTTCTTCCTAATCTTGATAAATCCTTTACAATAATGCAATTAATTTTATTGTCTTTTATATCGTCTACCATTTTTTTAAAATCTGGTCTGTCAAAAGTCGTCCCAGAATAGCCATCATCAATATAATACTTTATACTTGAACACAATTTATTACTATTAATATATTGCTTAACAATACTTCTCTGATTACCAATACTATTTGATTCTGCTTTATCTCCATCATCAGAAGATAATCTTAAATATGCTGCAATATTCCATTTTTTCATATTGTTCCCTCCTTTTCGTTATTAATTCCATTTAATACTCTTT
>CAKPLV010000176.1 GCA_934167735.1 uncultured Clostridia bacterium
GCACTTTAAGTTTGCTACTTAAAGAACTTTTATATTTACTGAAATTTTATCATTAGTGATGTTTTAAGTCAACTATTACTCTAAAAAATTTGATAATTTAAAATTTGATAAAATTAAAAAAGACACAAATTTTATAGTAAAATATACTATTTTGTGTCTTTTTGAATTATCTTTAAGTAGCAAACTTAAAGATAACAATCCATAAAAATAAAATATATGAGGAAGTCTAATGATGAAATTTGTAATTAAATTAAGCAAATAATTGTTAGGAACACTAATAGATTTTATTAGTGTTATTTTTGTTGTATGCAAATATCTGAAATAATTATACTTCAATTACAATTACGATTTTAATTCTTGAAATGGTTTTCTTTTAAGGAAACAAAGTAGCAATTCTTTGCATTTTGTTTTATGGATTAAGGGAAAAGAATTTTTATGAAGATTCTTTTCTCTAAATAATTATATACATAGGAGGAAGTGCAAATGAAAAAAGAAAAGCAATTTATAAGAAACGTGAAAGGTATAACTCTAATTGCTTTAGTAATTTCAATAATTGTAATGCTAATTTTGGCGGGAGTTAGTTTAAATGCAACAATTGGAGAAAATGGAATAATTACACAAGCTAAGAACACAAGTTATATTCAAAGTTGTGCAATTCTGGAAGAATGGCTTGGACAGGTATATATTCAAAATTATGAAAACTTTGATAATTCTCAAGATAAAATCACAGAAATTATTAACCTAGGTGTAGATTGGATATATCAGCCGGCAAAAGAAGGGTATGGAAATTTAAATTATATTGTAGATAGTGATGGAAAGGCTTTATATTTAATTCAAAAAGATAAATTGCCAGATGATATAAAAAATCAAATAAGAGATGGAGAATTAAATGGAAAAACGAAGGATTATTCGAACTACCTTAAATTGGAAGATGTATATGGTGTTACTTCAAATTTAGAAGTATATTACTGTTCAAATGGAAAAAACAGCATGTTAGGAATTGATAAAGAGAAAATAGATGACGATTTACCAACACGAATTATTATAGAAGATTTGAATAGTGGAATAGGTAATATTCTTTCAAATTATGATAAAAATGGAGACAATAAACTCTCTTCACAAGAAATATCAGGAATAAAAGAAATAACAATAAATTCAGAAAGCAGTGTAAACAACTTAAAAGAATTATATAATTTGTATGGATTACAAAAATTGATTATAGAGAATTCAAATTTAAGTGATTTGAATGGAATTGAAAATTGTAGCCAATTATATTATATTTTTATAAAAAATTCAACTATTGGAGATTATACGGCAATAGGAAAACTTGGTAGTAAATTACATAATTTATATTTTTTATATGCAACAAATGATGAATTAAATAAATTATGTAGAGGACTTTCAAATTATGACTTGCCAAATTTAAATTATTTGGGATTTTTTGCAACATATACATCAAGTGTAGACTATACATTTGACAAAACAACTAATAGATATGAAAACAAAAATAGGGAAAGTACAGAATTATCCGATATATCAGCATTAGCTAGTCTTACAAATGTAACAAAAAATGCTATAAAATACCTTTATATAAATGATAATAAGATAACTAGTTTAGAAGCACTTGCTGATTTTACAAACTTATATTATTTAAGAGCTAATGGAAATCAAATAACATCACTTAAAGGATTAGAGAATAAATCAAATTTAACATATCTTCAGGTATCTCATAATAAACTTGATGACATATCAGATGTGAAAGATGATTCTAATGTATTATATGCAATAACTGGTAATACTACTTTATATTGGTTGGATTTAAAGGGAAACAAAATTAAATGGATTAGTTACTTAAAAGAATGTTCAAATCTAAAGTATATTTATTAAAAAAAGCTAACACTGTAATTTATTCTCCTAAATATAGTTTGAGTTTGATAGACAATAGTGTTAGTAAACTGAGTTTAGACTCTCAAAATGTATTAGATACTCAATTTAAAACTTTAAAGGATTGTACGGAGTTAACTTATTTGAGTTTATATAATACGAAATTTATTAACTCAAGTGGGCAAGAATTAGGTGAAACAGAATTAAATAGTTTATTAAACGAAGTTATATCGAATTTTAAAAAACTTAAGGAATTATCTTTGTATAATGTAAAATTTAGTGACTTTAGTTTTGTAACAAAACTTTCAAAAATAGAGATGCTTGATTTAAGAAATACATTGATTACAACCAATAATAACAATGGATTAGTCTTATTAGAAAATAATGAAAAAATGGGAATTCTTGCTATAAATAATGATGGAATAGATTTAAGTAAAATTCAAAAGACTATAGAAAGAATATCAATTAGTAAGGTAACAAGTGGTTTAGAAGGAAAAACAAATCATATATTTAGTTCATGGGTAAGTGGACTGATTTGTAATAATTCAAATATATTAAAAACACTAGAAAAATGTACAAATTTAACAACGATTAAATTTGGCATGCAAGGTTATTCTTATTATAATGAAAACTTGAATTTAAATTTAGCAAACTGTGACAAATTGAAAGAAATCAGTATTGGTTCAATTAGTTTTGGTGAGGTTTTTGTTCCTGATTCAGTAGAGAACATAGATTTAAGTCAGGCAAGAGCTGATTTAAAATTTACAAATAATTCAGAATTGAAAGGAATTTATTTAAGAGGAAATTCAAATATTCAAGATATATTAACCGAATTAGGAAACAAATGTAAAAAATTAACTAGTATAGAATTATTAAGTAATGAAGGTATAACTAATTTTGGAGTATTAAGTAG
>CAKPLV010000177.1 GCA_934167735.1 uncultured Clostridia bacterium
AATACCGATTCAGCATATTTATTTAATTACATAGGATATGGAGTAAATACAGAAACAAAAATAGAAGGCTTAAATAATTTAGATACAAGTGATGTAACAGACATGGCTGATATGTTTTGTGATTGTGCAAACTTAGTAAGTGTAGATATAAAAGATTTAAAAACAAATAATGTAACTAATATGATTATGATGTTTGCGTTTTGTACAAATTTAGTAGATTTAGATGTGAGCCAATTTGATACAAGCAATGTAACAAATATGTGTGCAATGTTTGAAGCCTGTTCAAAAGTAACTAATTTAAATGTGAGTGGTTTTAATACAAGTAAAGTAACCAATATGCATTATATGTTTGGAAAATGTTCAACATTAACAGCATTAGATATAAGTAATTTTGATACAAGTAAAGTAACTGATATGGGAGATATGTTTTATGAATGTCCAGGACTATTAAACTTGGATGTAGGTAAATTTGGTACAAAAAATGTAACTGATATGAGTTATATGTTTTATAATTGCTCTAATTTAACAACATTAAATGTAAGTGAATTTGATACAAGTTGTGTGACAAATATGAAAGGAATGTTTGAACACAGTTCAAACTTAACAACATTAGATGTAAGTAATTTTAATACAAGTAATGTGACCGATATGAGTTATATGTTTTACAATTGTTCAAATCTAACAGAATTAGATGTGAGCAACTTTGATACAAGTAAAGTAACAGATATGGATTGGATGTTTGTAAGATGTTCAAAGCTATTAAACATAGATGTAAGTAACTTTAATACAAGTAATGTAACTAATATGAATTATATGTTTGAAGGATGTAATGGCTTAATAAGCTTAGATATAAGCAACTTTGATACAAGTAATGTAACAGAAATGGATCATATGTTTTATGATTCTATAAAATTAATGAATTTAAATTTAAAGAATTTTAATGTAAGTAAAGTGACTGCTTATGATCTAATATTTGGTAATATACCAACAAACGCAAAAATATATGTAAGCACAGATGCAATGAAAGAATGGGTATTAGCAAGAAGAAGTGATTTGACAAACATAGTGGTAGAACCATAGGAAAGGAGGAAAAATGAATAAAAAGCAAAAAACAATATTAATAATAGGAATATTAGTATTAATAGCAATAATAGGAACAATAATAATTGTGAAAAAATCTAAAAAAGCAGAAAACAAGACAGAACTTGTAAAAGCTATAGATATATCACAAGCAATTGATATAAAAAACATAGATACACTTGAAAAAGACAAAATAAAAGATGTACAAGTAGCAAGCAAATACATAACAGGAAAAGAAACATACAAATTAAAAGCAAGAGTAAATTTTGATGACATAAGTGGAGAGATGATATATGTTAGAGAAAATGATGAAAAATTAAATATATTTCAAGCAACATATAAAATAAACAAATACGAAAATATTAATATGCAAATTCAACAAGACATGAACGAATTCGAAAGAATGTGTACACAATACATTGGAGTAGATATGGATATAGAAAAAGAAGGCACATTATATGGAGAAAGTACTTCAAAAGGAATGATACCAGTAGAGGAAAGTATATATGATGAAGAAAGACTATATTCAAAAACATATACTGTAAAAAAAGAAGATTCAGAAGAAACATATGATATTAATTTTTACAAAAAAGATAATAATTTAATTACTGAATTTGTTAGAATTTTAGATTAGAGGTGAGGCAAATGAAAAACGAAAAAGGTATAACACTAATATCATTAGTAATAACAATAATAGTATTAATAATACTAGCAAGTGTAACAACATATGCTGGATTAAATTCAATAAGGACAAGTAAATTAACCAGATTTAGACAAGAACTAGAATTAATGCAATCACAAGTAAATTTGTTATATGAAAAATACAAAGATGAAGAAACAATAACAATAGGAAAAGATATATCACAGGCTGATTCAACAAAAGTAGAAAATGCATTTAATTCAGTTGGAAGTCAAGTAACACAAGCTGATTACAGATATTTTGATGTAGATACTTTAAAAGATCTTGGCATAGAAGGAATAGATGAAGAATATCTAGTCAATATAAAAACAAGAGATGTAATAAGTTTAGATGGTTTTAAATATGAAGGAGAAATGTATTACACTTTAGAACAAATAACAGGTCAAAATGATGACTATGGAACATTAAATATAGGAGAAATAACATTCAATTCTTCATATGAAGTTTTAAAAGATGAAAGCGAACCTAAAATTAAAATAAAGATAACAGATATAAAACTATCAAAATATGTAGGAAAATGTAAAATACAATATTATAATCAAAGTAGCAATAAATGGATAACATTAGAGAAAGAATATAAAAGTACAAGTTATAGTTTTACTCTTGAAGGAAAGACAGGGGTACTTGTACGAATAACAGATGCATCAGGAAAAACAGTAGAAAAATTTATTGGACAATCCTAAATAAAATAAAAGAGTTCTATTTGAAGAACTCTTTTTAAAATATATCATCATATTTATTTCCAAAAGTTTTAATATTAAGTATTCTAAAATTATCATCTGAAAAATTTCTACTAAAAGAAATATGAATATAATCTTTTGGTAAAGCTTCAGAAATAAGTTCTCCCCATTCGATAATACAAATACCAGAAGAAAAATATTCTTCTCCACCAATAGCATAAAATTCATCAACATCAGACAATCTGTAAACATCAAAATGATAGATATTAACAGAATCTGATTTATATTCATTTACAATTGTAAAAGTAGGACTTGAAATTTCATTATTTAGTCC
>CAKPLV010000178.1 GCA_934167735.1 uncultured Clostridia bacterium
CAGTTGTAGAAGATTCAGGAGCAACAGCTTCATACTGTAGAATAAGTGGAATAGATGTAGCAGCTAAAACAGGAACAACAAATGGATCTGTTGATAGATGGCTATGTGGATTTACAAATTATTATGCAGCAGCAACATGGTATGGATATGATATACAAGAAGAAATATTATATAAAAAATCGCCATCAAACCCAGCTGGAGGATTATTCTCAGCTGTAATGAAGAAAATACATACTGGACTTGCAAGTTCAACATTTGCAAAAACAGACAATATAGTTACAGCTACAGTATGTAAAGATAGTGGATTACTTGCAACAGATAAATGTTCAAATACAGGAACAGAAGTATTTATACAAGGACATTTACCAGAAGATTGTGATGCACATAAAAGTCAATATACAATCTGTACTGCTTCAGGAAAATTAGCAAATGAATTCTGTCCAGCAGAAGATAGACAAACAATTTCAAACAATTATGTTGTCGAAAAAGAAAGATTAGGATTATGGAATACACCAGACGTACCAAAAGGAGGAGATTCAGCTCCAACAGATTATTGCGATATACATCAAAAGCCTGAAGAAAAGCCAGAGACTCCAAAACCAGATGACAAAAATAATGATGATAAAAATAATAACACTGTAGATGATGATAAAAAGAATACAATAGACAATGGAAATACATCAGATAATACAAATACAACAGGTGGAGATGATAAAAACAATACATCAACAGGAAATAACACAACAGGAGATAATACAAATACAGCACCAGACACAAATACAACACCACCAGATAAAACTGATGAAGATGAATAAAATACTTCCCCCACAGAATCAGTGGGGGAAAAATCATAATAAAGGAGGATAAAATGGATATTTATTTTTATAATACATTAACCAAAAAGAAAGAGATATTTAAACCTATAAATGAAAATGAAGTAAAAATATATTCATGTGGGCCTACTGTTTATAAAAATGCAACAATAGGAAATATGAGAACAAACTTATTTCAAGATACATTAAGAAGGGTATTAAAATATAATGGATATAAAATAAAACATGTTATGAATATAACAGATGTTGGTCACCTAGTTTCAGATGGAGATGAAGGTGAAGACAAAATGCTAAAATCTGCAAGAGAAGAGCATAAAACACCATTAGAAATAGCAGAACATTATACGAAATTATTTTTCAAAGATTTAGAAAGACTAAATGTAGAAACTCCAGAAATAGTATGTAAAGCAACAGAACATATTCCAGAAATGTTAGAATTAGTTAAAAAAATAATGGAAAATGGTTATGCATATGAAACATCAACAGCAATTTATTTTGATGTATCAAAATTAGATGAATATGGAATTTTATCAGGTGTAAATCTAAGAGAACAAAAAGCTGGAGCAAGAGTTGATGTTGATCCAGAAAAAAGAAATCCATATGATTTCGCATTATGGATAAAAGCACCAGAAAACCATATAATGAAATGGGATAGTCCTTGGGGACCAAGTTATCCAGGTTGGCATATAGAATGTTCAGCAATGAGTAAAAAATATTTAGGAGAAGTATTTGATATTCATACAGGAGGAATAGACTTAATACCAACACATCATGAAAATGAAATAGCACAAAGCAAAGGTGCATGTGGAAAAATACCAGCACATTATTGGATGCATGGAGAATACTTATTAATAAATGGTGGAAAAATGTCAAAAAGCTTAGGAAATGTTTATTTACTTGATGACATAATAGAAAGAGGATATGATCCACTAACATATAGATTATTCAATTTCTCATGCCATTATAAAGGAAAATTAAACTTCACATGGGAAGGAATGGATTCATCTGCAATTTCATTAACAAGATTAAGAGATGGATATCAAAAACATTTAAATGGTCAAGAAAATATTGAAAATGAAATAATTGATGAATTTGAAAACAGATTCCATCAAGCAATAAATGATGATTTAAATATGCCACTTGCTATGAGTGTTGTATGGGAAGTAGTAAAATATCCAAGAAAATCAAAACAATTAGCAGAACTACTTGATAAATTTGATACTGTTTTAGGATTAAAAATTTCAGAGAAAAAAGAAGAAGAAATTCCTGAAGAAATAATCCAATTAGTAAAACAAAGAGAAGAAGCTAGAAAAGAAAGAAATTGGGCTGAATCAGATAAATTAAGAGATTTAATTTTAGAAAAAGGATATATTGTAAAAGATACAAAAAACGGATCAGAAATATCAAAAAATATGTAAAAAGGAGAAATATTAATGATAAACTTTAAAAAAATAATAGCACAATCAATATCAGAAGCAATAAATATTAATTCAGAAGAGATTGAACAATATATAGAGATACCTAAAGAATTAAGCAATGGAGATTATTCATTTCCTTGCTTTAGACTTGCTAAAGAACTAAGAAATTCTCCTCAAAATATTGCAACACAAATAAAAGAAAAAATAAAAATAAATAAAAAATATATAAATAAAATGGATGTTATTGGAGGATATTTAAATTTTTATGTTGATAATAAAGAAATAATAAAAGATACATTAAATGAAATATCTAAAGATGACTTTGGAAAATATTCAGTTGGAAATGGAAAAAATATTGTAGTTGACTATTCTTCACCAAATATTGCAAAACCATTCCACATAGGACACTTACGTTCAACAGTTATAGGAGGAGCTTTATATAATATATATAAAACTCTTGGATACAATGTTACAGGTGTAAACCATTTAGGAGATTATGGAACTCAATTTGGAAAGCTAATTGAAGGATATAAACTA
>CAKPLV010000179.1 GCA_934167735.1 uncultured Clostridia bacterium
CGCTACATCCACCATGTTAAGCTCATTTGTAACACATCTAATATTTTAATATCATTTTAACTTTTTGTCAAGGTCTTTTGCAAAATTTGTTTTAAAACTTTAACAAAAAAACAAATATAAGAGGAAAATCCTCTTATATTTTATTCTCCTCTACCTTCTGGTAAAGCATTTGGTAATTCAATTCTAATTCTGATTTTGAATACATATGTTACAGCTCTTACTAATTTGCTGTTTTTGAATTTTTGCCATAATGATGGTTTTTTATCAAATGATATTGCTTCTTGATATTCTTTTATTTGTTCTTCTTGTTTTGCTTCTTCAACTGCAACAACTTGTGATACGGCAGGTTTTTCTTCTTTTTCTTCAACTTTTTCTACGATTTCTTCTTCTACAATATTTTCTACTGGTTTTGGTATAACTTTTAATGCATCTGCAACTTCTATTCCAATATAGCTTAAAGCTTTTGATCTGTCTTCTATTCTTTCCATGTCTATTTCTATATGAAGATTTGTTTCAAGGTTGTTAACTCTTGCATTTAGAAGTTTTAATGCATCTTGATAATTTTGACTTTGTTTTCCTTTGTCTTTTCCAACAAGTCTTAAAGTTTCTATAACTTCTTCTGAAAATTCTCCTTCTGCTTCTTTAACTTTATCTTTCCAGCCTTCTTCTTTGTTTTCTACTGCATCTATTAAATCTTTTAATTTACCTGCTAATGTTATATTTTCTTCTCTTTGTCTTATTAATTCTTCAATTTTCTTTGTGTTTTCTTCAAATTGATTTGTTGCATATTCAACTAAACCATAAGCTGCTTTATAAACACTTACAGGGAAGTTTTTCTTTTTTGGATATTCTATTAAATAAGCTTTTATTGATTCAATTAAATCTTTGAAATATGTGTCATCTTCTAATTGAACAATTTGCTTTTTACTATTTGGATTTATCATTTTTTGAACTTTATCTATATTTGATAGTATTTTTTCTTCGGTTATAACCATTCTAACATTTACTATGCCTGACTTTCTAGACATTGCAAATACCTCCTTTTTCCTATGTGGTCAATAATTAAATTCTATTTTATTATATACCATCTTCCGTAAAACTACAAGTTTTTTTGTCTTTTTTTGTATGACATTTTTATTACATTTATATTACAAAAGCATTACAAAAATTTGACGTTTTGTATATTCTTTTATTAATTATGTCAATTTCATTGGTTAAAATTTTACAAATTTACAATTATATGGTATAATGTAGTTTAGCATTTTGTTGGTTATTTAAATACGGAGGTACTTTTATGATAATTCCTAAATATCTTTACAAATACCCAGACATGAATTTGGCATTTGAAAATGCCAAATCAGTTAATGAAGTATGTGAAAATTACATTAATATTCTTACTACAACACAAAATCTTTGCTGTATTGAATATGCAAACAAACTTAGAGAATTTATTTCAATTACTGAAAAAATTCCAATGTTTGAAGATGAGTTTCACAATTTCAAGAAATTTCTTAGAGACTGGTCAAAGTCTCACAACATTCATTTGAATGTTACCACACGAAAAAAGGATTTTATTGGCTTTAATGAGAAAATCCGGTTGTTATACCCTAGACTTGATAAAATCCATGATTTGTGTGGATTTAGGATTGTCTTATTAACCCCGAAACATGATTCAACAGATTCTATTGAATTATGTTATGCGTTGCTTAATGATGTGATCACTTTCTTTTTAAAAAATCGAAAGTGCACAATCTTAGAAGCTGAAGAATTACTTGACATAGGAGAATGTTCTATCCCTGGTATTGTAGTTCCTCAAAAAAATGATTTAATTTTGGACTGTTTTGAGAGTAAGGTTAAAGATTACATCAGAAATCCTAAAGCAGAATCTGGTTATCAGAGCTTACATTGCTGTGTTCAAACCGGCTCAGGTCTCGTTTTTGAAACTCAGATTCGTACTTTTGCAATGGATTTAAGATCTAATCATCAATCTTACAAGCAAAAACGATATTTCAATACTCATATTGATTTAGACTGTTCAAAAATCACTTTGCCTGGACTTGCATTTGATGAAAATGGTGAATTAATTTCAGATAAAAGTGGGCTTTTAAGATCTACTGATTTATTCGATGCTATTTAAAAAAACGCCTCTGAGTTACTATCAGAGGCATTTTTTATTATTATTTTTCACAAATTTTGTAAATAAGGTTCTATTTTCCTTCATTTTGTAGTATAATATAATGTAGGTATAAATTTTTAGAAAGGATTGACACTATGACAAATGAAACCCTAAAGCTTATACACGAGAGTTATCAGCAGGCATTAGAGAAATCTTCAAACATCATGGAGATTGTTGAGACACTTTATTCCATACTTGAGAATATGGAGGTTGCTGAGGAGGATTCAGAAACGTTTGATTCGTTTATTGACGGGTTACGTGGATGTATTCGCTCACGCCATAAAACCTTTGAAATCACAAATGTAATAACATATGTAAATATCACATTCATGTATATTATTCTGTGGCTTAACAAGGAATACGGCAAGCACATCGATATCAACTGGTATGCAAGACGTAAATCACTTGAAAGTGATCTAGCAAAAATCCTCAGAAAATCAAACTCTGAACTTTCTGTAAATATCAGAGATCGGTTTGGTTTAAGAGGAATTATTCTCAATGATGTACCTGATGAAGTATCACATGACTACATCTACACAATTTACAATTCCATTGTAGGAATTGTGGCAGCCAAAAACCGGAAGATGAGAAAAGATTTTGT
>CAKPLV010000180.1 GCA_934167735.1 uncultured Clostridia bacterium
ACATCTGCTCCTCCAGCTATTGCTGATTCTAAAGCTATCCATCCTGCATATCTTCCCATTACTTCTAGTACCATTATTCTATGATGTGTTTCTCCTGTTGTATGTAATCTATCTAATGCTTCTGCTGCAACTGATACTGCTGTGTTATATCCAAATGTTATTTCTGTACATGCTACATCATTATCTATTGTTTTTGGAACACCTATAACATTTATTCCTTTTAATGAGAAGTCCCTTGCTGATTTTTGAGTTCCATCTCCTCCTAATGTAAATAAACAGTCAAATCCATCTTTTTTAACATTTTCAACACATACATCAGATAAGTCTTTGTATACTACTTCTCCGTTTTCTTCTGTTTTGTAGTTAAATACATTTGCATTTGTTGAAGATCCTATTATTGATCCTCCTTTTGGTAGTATTCCTGATGCTGATTGATCATTTCTTGTGCTTAATTTGACATAATCGTTTTTTAATAAACCATTGTATCCATCAATGAAACCATAACATTCTATTCCATTGTGTTCTGCAGTTTTTACTATTGCTCTTATTACTGCATTAAATCCTGATACATCTCCTCCATTTGCTAATATCGCAACTTTTTTTATCATGTGAATTCCCCCTATATGTTATATTGTTTTTATTCTTTTATTATATCAATATTTTGTTTTTTTACAAGTATTTTTTTGATTTTTTAGAATTTGTTTCTATATTAAATTATTGCTTTACCAAAAAATATATATATTATTACTTTCAGAAATTATTATAAAATTTTTATTTTTTATTCCCTTTATAATTGTAGTTTATTTTTACACTTTTTAAAATACTATTTCCAGATGCAATTGAAATGTTGTTCCATTCTTCTTCAGTTCCCATATAATTTACTGTTGTTAATTTATCACAATCCCCAAAAGCATCAACTCCTATACTAGTAACACTATTAGGTATTGTTATGCTTGTTATCTTAGTGCAATATTTAAAAGTATAATTGCCTATTTCTTCCAAATTAGCTGGTAAAACAAAATCACTAACAACTCCTGTACCTCCTGCACCTCCATAGCAATCGGCAGCCACTCCATAAATCTTTTTTACTGTGTTAGGATATACAACTTCGTTAACCATGGGCCATGAATATCCGGAAGAATTTGTTTCTTTTCCATATGCTCTAAGATTTACTTCTTCAATTCTATACATTTCACCTTCTATTCCTTCCGATACATATTTTCCATCTACTTGATACGGTATTATTAAGGTTTCACTTATTTTATTTCCATTATATATTATTTCATAATTTGTATTTGTTGTACCTGTAATTCCATTGCAATAATCATTTTTTATTTTTGTTATTCTTACCGTTCTTGTTGGTAGGTTATCTAAGGTTAATGCTCCTGTTTCCCCATTGTTTATTATCTCATAATCAAATATTTCAACTGGTGCTATATCTGCTTCATTTACATTTTTATTATACATTGAATCTTTTGCTATATCGTTTCCCTTCAAATTTGCTTCTGCTTTTCTATTCTCCTTTGGAAATATTATATTTGTTGGAAATGTTGTTTCATTTTCTGCATATACATCTGATCTTCTTTCATCTTCATTTATTTGATCTGCTATCATTTTGGGTGTTATTCCTGATGTACTTCCATTGTTTTTTGATATTACGCTTCCAAGTGCAACAGAAACAAGTTCTTCTACTTTTGCTTGCTCTGTTGCTTCTTTTGCATTTCTTGCTTGTGTTATTACTCCATTTTCTCCTGTTAACATTGATATACTTATTCCTGCAAGTATCAGTAGCACTACAATTGTTACTACTAGTGCGATTAATGTTATTCCTTTTTCACTACCTTTTTTCATTATTCAAACTCCTTTTTTATTACTTATATCTTAATTTTATCATCTAAGCTTTAATTTTTCAATTACAGCAAGTATTAAAAAAAGTATTTTGTCTGCAGTGCCAAGGGTTGAGGTGTTTATTTCATTTATATGTCATTTGTGTTACAAAGCAAAAAAGGGACTTTTTTTACAGCCCCTTTTTTATATATTAATTTGTTTTAAAGTTTATTTTATTCTGGAAAATGTATTACATAATAACGTGGATTTATCTTATCTGTTGTATATAATACTATCCTTCCTCTGTTAACTCTTTTGTAGTCATTGATTTTTGTTATTTTATAACCACCTACTATATTTTTTATACCTCCATCTTCAAAAATATATAACCCCCCTTCTGAATCTAATACCCCATCAGTATCTATTAATGATACTATTTTTTTATCTTTAAGTGCATCAAATTGATTATTTAAACATTTTAGATCTGAAATTTCTCCATTGGTTGTGCTATATTGCCATTCATACACCATTCCTTTTGTATCCAATACTCTAATATTAGATGATTTTATTATATATTGAACAATTCCTTTTACATTGTTAACCATAAGTGTTGATATTTCATTATTTTTAAATGAATTTATGTATACATTTCTATCGGTATCTTCTAATAAAAATATATCCGAATGGCTATATACATTTGTAATTTTCTTTCCATTTACTGGGCTTCCTTCTATTTCATTTATACATACACCTTCTGAAGAACATACATAAGTTTTTCCTTCTGTATCTATAGCTATTGGTGGGCAATATCCATCAAAATTTATTTTTATAATCTTTTTACCATTTAATATATTTCCACTCATATCACTCGCGCATATTACTGATCCAAACATATTATACACTTTTCCATTATCGTCTAAT
>CAKPLV010000181.1 GCA_934167735.1 uncultured Clostridia bacterium
AAACAAATAAAGAGCAAATTCAAAAAGCAGAACAAGAAAATATAGAAATGACAGAAAATATAAAAACACTTGAAAAAAATATAGAAAAGGTAAAAGAAAAAGTTCAAAATAGTGGTTCTAATATAGAAAAAATGAAGAAAGACAGAATAGAAAAAAATGAAAAGCTTTCAAGAAAAGAAGAAGAACAAACTGCAGAATTCAAGATTATTGAAGATTTAAAAGCACAAATAGTAAAATTAGAAGTTAAGAAAACAAAATTAGATGAAGAAATCACAGACATTGTTAATAAAATGTGGGAAGAATATGAAATAACTCCAAACAATGTTAATGACTATGAAAAGCCAGACAATGTGTCATTAACACAAAGAAAAGTAAACAGCCTGAGAACAGAAATAAAAGAATTAGGAAGTGTTAATGTAGATTCAATAGAAGAATATAAAAATTTGAAGCAAAGATATGACTTCATGTGTGAACAAAGAGTTGATCTAGAAGAAACAATGGCTAAACTTAGAAATGTAATACAAGAAATGCTTGAAATAATGAAAAAGCAATTTAAAGAAAAATTTGAAATAATAAATAATAATTTCGGTCAAGTATTTAGAGAATTATTTGGAGGAGGAAGTGCAGAAGTAATTTTAACAGATGAGAATAACATTCTTGAATGTGGAATTGAAATTACTGTACAACCACCAGGAAAAAAACTGCAAAATATGACTCTATTATCAGGTGGAGAAAAGGCATTTACTGCAATAGCATTATTGTTTGCTATATTAAAAATAAATCCTGCACCATTCTGTGTATTAGATGAAATTGAAGCTGCTCTTGATGATGTAAATGTTTACAGATATGCTGAATATCTAAAGAATTTTTCAAAAAACACACAATTCCTTATAATTACACATAGAAAAGGTACAATGGAAGCAGCAGACACAGTGTATGGAGTAACAATGGAGGAAAAAGGAATATCAAAATTATTATCTATAAAACTTAAATAAAGAAAAGCACTTAACATGCTTTTCTTTTTATATACAAAATATTCTGAATAGTCCAATAAAAATTAATATTGAGCCAGAACATATTGAAAGCTTTTTTTGAGAAATTTTAATTCTTCGAATTATCTTTTTAGCTATAAAATTTCCACAATTAAGGAAAAACATGTGGAAAAGAGCAGCTAAAAACGGATATAATAAACCATTAATTCCAATAATTCCACAACTTAGACCAACACAACTTGCATCTACAGATATTGCCAATGCAAGCAAAATTGATTCATTTCTATCAATAGTATTTGAGTTATCAACATCATAAGTACTTGGATTTAATTTAATACTTTTAAATATTGTATAAATTCCAAGAGTTAATAAAAGAAGTGAGCCCAAGATTACAGATATATTTGGTGAAAATAAAGCAGAAATCCAATTTCCCAAAAGCATTGCTAAT
Source organism: uncultured Clostridia bacterium (assembly GCA_934167735.1). GTDB lineage: Bacteria > Bacillota > Clostridia > TANB77 > CAG-508 > CAG-269. The sequence goes on from CAKPLV010000181.1 coordinate 1,441, forward strand.
GCAGTAGAGATAAATGCAATAATAAAAATTATTAGATTTCCAGAATTACTTATTTTTGAATTTTTTATCCCATATGTAATTCCTAGAGTTAATGCATCAATACTAACTGAAAAAGCAAGTAAAATACTACTTATAATCATATTAACACCTCGCTATTACATAATATGATTTTTAAATTCAAAATGAGACAAATTTTGCTCTTATATAAAAATTATTTTACTTATACCAATAATAATTAATATTATAGACGAAAATATTGCTAAATATTTATCAGGCAAATTAATTTTGGATATGATCGAATTTGTAATGTAATTTCCCCAATTTAAAAAAACAAGTTGAAAAGATGCAATTAAAATAGGAAGTAATATAATATTAACACCAATTGAACCACATCCAATACTCACACATATAGAATCAATAGATAATGCTAATCCTAAATAAAATGCTTCTTTTATATCAATATAATTTGAATTATCTAAGTCATAATTATTGACTTTATTTTTAGAACATTTAAATAAATTGTACATACCTAACATGATTAGAAATATAGAACCTAATAGAGATGTGCAATTATTGGGTAAAAACAAAGAAATAATATGCCCTAAAAATATTGATATGAAAGCTATAAAAAATGATATAATCCAAAGAATAAAGTTACTAGCTTTTGAAATTTTTATCTTTTTAATTCCATATGTAACACCAATACTAATTGAATCAATACTTACTGAAAGAGCCAATAATATATAATTTAATAACATTGTAACACCTCGCTATGTTATAATATGAGATTTTCTGACAAAATGAGATAAAAATAATTATATATATTTACAAAATAAAAATAATAATATAAAATGTAAAAAATACGAAAGAAGGGATAAAAATGAGAGAAACAGAGAAAATCCGTGGAATAACATTAATAGCACTTGTAGTAACAATAGTTGTTTTATTAATTCTTGCAGGAACAAGTATTACAATGTTGGCAGGAGAAAATGGAGTAATAACACAATCTCAAAATGCTAAATTGCAAACAGAGATCGGAGAAGAAAAAGAAGCTGTAAGAATAGCATATTCAGGAGCTGTTGGTGAAAAAATTGGAGAACAAGTAACAGCACAAGATGTACAGAAACAATTAGATACAAATGGAACAGAAGCAGTTGCTGGAGGAAATATACAAGTAAGATTTATAAAAAGTGGAAGAATCTATAGATTAAGAGGAAGTAATATAGAAGGACCATATGAAAATAGTGGCACATCAAAAACATTAGTAGATATGTTTAAACTAGCACAAGCAGATGG
>CAKPLV010000182.1 GCA_934167735.1 uncultured Clostridia bacterium
AAAAATGGTCTTGTTTCTTTTTCCCATCTTAATACACTACACCATTGATTATATACAAATGGTAAATCTCTCCATGATTTTAACCATCTTGAATACATTGTTGTTATTATTGTTTCTGATGTTGGTCTTACACATAATCTTTCATCTAATTTTTCTCCACCAGCTTCTGTTACCCATGCTACTTCTGGTGCAAATCCTTCAACATGATCTTTTTCTTTTTGAAGTAAACTTTCTGGTATTAATACTGGAAAGTATGTGTTTTGTACTCCTGATTCTTTAAATTTTTTGTCTGTATAATTTTGAATGTTCTCCCATATTGCATAACCATATGGTCTTATTGCTATACATCCTTTTGTATCTGTATAATCTGCTAATTCTGCTTTTCTTACAATGTCTGTATACCATTGTGCAAAATCTTCATCTATGTTTGTTATTTCTTTTACAAAGTTTTTATTATCTCCCATTATTATTCTCCTTCTTTTTCATTTTCTTCTTTAATTTCTTCATCTGTTTTCTCACTCGGCATTGGAGCCTCTGTTTCTATTAATTCATCTATTACAATTTGTCTATTTGAATCTAATTTATATTTTGGTAGTTCTGGTAATTTGGTTAAATCTTCATATCCGAACATTTTTAAGAATTCTGCAGTTGTTTTATATGTTGTTGGCTTTCCTGGTAAATCTGCTTTTCCTGCATCTTCTATTAATCCATAATCTAATAATTTGTATATTGTACCATCACTATTTACTCCTCTTATTGCTTCTATCTCTGCTCTTGTGGCTCTTTGATTATATGCAATTATTGCAAGTGTTTCTAATGCTGCATTTGATAAGTTTGGTTTTGCTCTTTTATCTAATATTGGATATATATATTCATAATATTCCTTTTTACTACACATTTGATATGAGTCTTTTATTTTTATTATTTCTATTCCACTTTTTTCTCTTTCTTTTTGCATTTCTCTAATTATGTTTTCTAATTCTTCTTTTCCTATTTCTAGGCTAAGTATTAGTTCTTCTTCTTTAACTTCTCTTCCTGCTGCAAAAAGTATTGCTTCAATGGCTGATTTGATTTTTTCTTTTTCCATTTTTTTCACCTTATTTTTTTCTTTTTAACGTTTCTATTTTCTCATGTTTTTCTAATTATGTCAAGGGGTTGCAGTTTTTAGTTACACTTGTTTTTTATATTTTTGTATTGCCTTTATTTGGTTTTTGTGATACTATTAAAAAAATCGTATTTGAGGAGGATGTTCTATGTCTAATGAAAATGAAAAAAAAGATATCGAAGTTATAAATGGTGATGGTTCAAATTTACTTATTTCTCCAGTTTATGAGCATATTAATGCTGCTAAACCTAAAAGTAAAGACAAGAATCCAAAGAATATAATTGTTCCTGGTGAAGGAAAAAAAGTTAAAAAAGTATCAGATGATGAAGAGAAAAGTGATGAAAAAAAAGACCAATAGGTCTTTTTTTAGTCTAAGTATTTAATTACGGCGTTACATCCATCTTTCCAATTAGAATTCCAACCTGTTGGTATTTCACTTTTTTTAAATTGTATATTTATTGTTTGAGATGAATCCCATTCATCAAAAACATAACCTTGCATATACACCACTCTGTTTGGAATTGTTATACTTTTTAAATTTCTCGTTGATTGAAATGCATAGTAATTTATGTCAGTTACACTATTAGGTATTACAATATTATTTAGATCATCACATCCCGAAAAAGCAAACTTTTCAATTCTAACCACAGTTTCAGGAATAACTACACTTGTTAATCCTTGGCACTTATAAAAAGCTACTTCTCCTATTACTGTTATCCCATTAGGAATGACTGTATTAGCCGTTCCTTTAATCAACTTATTTGTTTTGGTTTCTATTATTGCATTGCAATTATTTCTACTATCATATATGGCATTTTCTTCATCAACTTTAATCGTAGTTAAAGATACACAATTTCCAAATGATGTGCCATAAAGTTTTTTAACATTTTTAGGAATTATTATGTTATTTAGCTTTTTACATCCATAAAATGCATAATCACCAATTTCAGTAACACTTTCTGGTATATTTACACTTGTTAAATTGGAACAACTTCTAAAGGCATCGTCCGAAATTTTATTCAAATTTGCAGATAAAACAACTTCCTGTAAAGTAGAATTGTCCATAGTTCCTAATTCTCCATTTATTTCTAATACTGTATTGGGATATATAATCTTCTTTACTTTTGGAAGTCCTTGTGATCCAGCTCCACTACTAGGATATATACAAGCTGAAATTACTGTATATAATTCCCCCTCAATTCCATTAGGTATATACTTTCCATCTACTTGGTATGGTATAACTAGTGTATCACTTATTTTGTTTCCATTATATATTATCTCATAATGTGTATCTGTATAATCATTCATATCTGTATCTGGATTATATCCATTATTATTACAAAATTCTGGTTTTATTCTTGTTATTTTACATGTACGTTGTGGTAAATCATCAATAGTCAATGAACCTGTTTCTCCACTATTTACTATTTGATAATCAAATAAATCTTTTGGTGCTATGTCTGATTCACTTACATCAGCACTATATATTGAATCATCTATAATATCAAATTTTGTATTAGATTTTATATCTGCTTCTGCTTTTCTGCCTTCTTTTGGAAATATTATATTTGTTGGAAATGTTGTTTCATTTTCTGCATATACATCTGATCTTTTTTCGTCTTCGT
>CAKPLV010000183.1 GCA_934167735.1 uncultured Clostridia bacterium
TAAATTCTTTTACTATTTTATAGTTTACATCAGCTTCTAATAATGCTAATTTTACTTCTCTTAGCATTTCTTTTAAATCTGATTCTGTTATTCTTGCTTTTCCTTTGATTTTTCTAGTTATTTCTTGTAATCTTGATGATAGCCCTTCAAATGCCATTTTGTCCTCCATTTCTTTTGTTTACACTAAACAATTTAATTCTTTTCTAACTTCTTCTAATATACTTGTTACTTGTTTATCTGATGAATTCTTTTGAATTTTGTTTAAGTTTAACAAGATATGTTCTATCTGTTTTTCTTGATTAATTGTCTTTTTCATAAACAATAGCTTTTCTTCATATTCGAAAAGTTTTCTTTCCCCCTTTTTGATGATATCTCTTACTGCTTGCCTTGTGATTTCATTGTTTTCTGCAATTTCTGATAAAGATAAATCTTCGTTGTAGTAATAATCTATGAATTCATATTGTTTTTCAGTTAAAAGCTTTCCATATATTTGCCATAACATACTAATCTCTACTTTTTTCTCCATAATTATTACCTCTTCTTTAAGTGTTTGATTGCATTTTTATGTGTAATGCTAATATACTTTACACCTTTTTGATACTTTTGTCAAGTGTTTTAAGCATTTTCTTTATATTTTCTTTGAAATTTCAGGATTATCACTTAATATTTTATCTATTATGTTTTCTTTCATTTCAAATGGAACAACATATCCCTCTAATGTATCTGCTTTCTTTTTAAGTAATTCGTTTTCTTGATTTACATATATTTTAGATTTTCCTTTTCCGTTTTTTGCCTCTTGTACTAGGTTCAATACAGGTGAATTTCCATCAAAAGCAATTACTACTGCTTTTCTTCTTTCAAAAATTTCATAATTAAAGCTTTTATATATACCTAATTCTTCTGTTTCAGGAGATATACATATACCATCTATATTTTGATCTAATAGTCTATTTTTAACTTTTTCTGTTACCATTTTTGGTACTATAGCATCTATTTCGAATTTTTTATTTAATTCTTTTGAAATATCTACAATCGCTTTTTCATATCCTTGCATTTTATGACCTATTACAAAATATATGTTATTATTGTCTACATTTTCCATGAATTTTTTCAACAATTTCACACCATCTTCTGTTACAATTGTTTCTCTTCCTTTTGTATTAAAACTTCCTCCTGCAATAATAACTGGTGTTTTGTCTACTGGTAATCTTTTGATTTTTTCTTTTAATTCTTTTTCTGTTTCAATATTGTTTGAAATTCTTAATTCTTTTTGCTCTTCAGTTTCTTTAATATTTTTTTCTTCTAATTCTAATACCGCTTCTCTCATTGTTCTATTTCCAATAAATTGTTGGAATTTCTTTGACTTTTCTTCAAAGTATTTATCATTTCTACTTATTAATTCATCTTCTACTTTTCTCATTTTTTCAAAATCTGCATCTGTTAAACCTAATAAATTTTGTAATGCAAGTTGTTCATCAAATGAATCTGAACCATAGAATCCACATCCATCTGTTCCTTGAACACAATTTATTCCATTTTTCAAAAATGTTTTTATTGGATGATTTGCCAAATCACTTAAGTTGTTTAATCTAACATTTGATGTTAATTGAAATTCAATAATTACATTATTTTCTTTCATCATTTCCATTAATTCTATTCCTGATTCTGTTGAAAGATTTTCAGAATATAAACCATGTCCAATTCTGCATCTTGGCATTTGTTGACCTGGTGCTAACGCTTCTTTTATACATAATATTGATTTTCTAACATTATCTCTTAAGCTATCATTTTCTCCAGCATGTATTCTTACTGTAAAATCTGGATCTTCTTCTTTTATATATTTTACAATTTCATCTATAGCCGGTTGTAAATCTGCAATATCATTTATTTCTTCGCCTATGAAATCACTACCTACAACATATGGACTTTTTGCAACTGCTTTTAATACATTTATATTTTCTTTTAAATATGTATTACTTGTTTTTTGATCTTTGATTATTGTTAATGGAATTCTTCTTATTGCTAATAAAAATCTAAGTTTTACACCTGTTTCTTTTTCAACAATTGGTAATAATTCATGAATTTCCTCTAACATTTTTACTGCTGGATCTCCAAGTTTCGCTAAATCTGTATCAGCGATTTCAGCATATGTTATTCCTTGTTTTTGATATTGTCTTGCAACCCATAGTAATTTATCTTGTCTTAATGTATTATTAACATATGGACTTCCTGGTTTCTTATCATCTAACATCTTCTTAACAATTCGTATTATATCTTCATCTGGTATTTGTTCTATTTTATTAATATCTAATTCAATTTTTTCATCAGATTCTTTTCCTTTTGCAAATACATATCTATATATGTAACATTTTTCTAGATTTGTAAATACTGCTTGCCCATCTTTTAATATTGCAAGACTTGTTCTTATTTTTTCTATATTGTATAAGGCATTTTCTTGGTTGTTTAAAATAAAATCTGCAAAATTTATAAATGTGTTGTCATCTATTTTTCTTGTTAAATATTTTCCTTTTAATTCACTATCTTTATATTCTTTTTCAACTTCTTTTCTTTGTTTATAAATTTTTTCTTCTTGTTCTTTAGTCATTTTTAGATTTAATTTTTTTATATAATATAATGGATATCTTACTTGATGTGATATTCCAAGTGCTATAAGACAGTCTGGATATAAATTA
>CAKPLV010000184.1 GCA_934167735.1 uncultured Clostridia bacterium
TCTTGTATATTACTAATCTTCTTATCTGTTATTAAAATGTATGGATTTTCTAGTATTGCTTCCATTTTTTCTGTATCTGTTACCATATATGGAGATACATATCCTTTATCAAATTGCATTCCTTCTACAACATTTAATTCTGTATTAGATGTTTTTGATTCTTCTATTGTTATTACTCCATCTTTTGATACTTTTTCCATAGCATCTGCTATTAAGTTTCCAACTTCTGTATTATTAGCTGAAATACTTGCAACTCTTGCAATATCTTCTTTACCATTTACAGGTGATGTTATTTCTTTTAATTCTTTTACTGCAACATCTACTGCTTTTTCAATTCCTCTTTTTATTGCCATTGGATCTGCACCTGCTGCTACATTTTTTACTCCTTCTTTTATCATTGCTTGTGCAAGTACTGTTGCTGTTGTTGTACCATCTCCTGCAACATCATTTGTTTTTGTTGAAACTTCTTTTACTAGTCTTGCTCCCATGTTTTCATATTTATCTTCTAATTCTATTTCTTTTGCAATTGTTACACCATCATTTGTTATTAATGGAGCTCCAAAACTTTTGTCTAGAACTACATTTCTACCTTTTGGTCCTAATGTAACTTTTACTGTGTCTGCTAATTTATTGACACCTTCTAATAAAGATTTTCTTGCATCTTCTCCAAATTTAATTTGTTTTGCCATAATAAATCATTCCTTTCTTTTTTATTTTACAATTGCTAATATGTCTTCTTCTTTAAGAATAATATAGTCTTCGCCTTCATATTTAACTTCTGTTCCAGCATATTTGCTTACAACTACATTATCTCCTTTTTTAACTTCCATTTCTTCTCTTTTTCCATCTATTAATCTTCCTGGTCCAACTTCTATAACTTCTGCTATTTGTGGTTTTTCTTTAGCTGAACTTGCTAGAATTATACCACTTTTTGTAGTTTCCTCACTTTCTTTCATTTTTATTAATACTCTGTCTGATAATGGTTTTATCATTTTAACTACCTCCTTTTTTAGCACTCTTTATATTTGACTGCTAATAATATATACCCATTTTATCTTAATGTCAATACTTTTATATTTTTTTCACAAAATATTCACAAATGTTTCTGAATTATTTTATTCATTGTATTTTTTATTTAGAATAAAAAAATCCACACTAAGTGGATTTTATTTTTTTAGCAGCTTCTACAAGTCCTACAAATAGTGGAGCTGGTTTATTTGGTCTTGATTTTAATTCTGGATGAAATTGACTTGCAATAAAATATGGATTTTTCGTATATTCTACAATTTCTACTAGTTTTCCATCTGGAGATGTTCCTGTACAAATCAAGCCAGCTTCTTCTAATTGTTTTTTATATTCATTATTATATTCATATCTATGTCTATGTCTTTCAGATATTTTTTCTGATCCATATAATTTTTTGGCAATACTTCCATCTTTTAATATACATGGATATGCACCTAAACGCATTGTTCCCCCTTTGTCTTTTACTCCAACTTGTTCTTCCATTATATGAATTACTTGATTAGCTGTTTTTTCATCAAATTCTGATGAATTTGCATCTTTTAAACCTAAAACATTTCTTGCAAATTCAACAACAGCCATTTGCATTCCTAAACATATACCTAAAAATGGTATTTTGTTTTCTCTAACATATTTAATTGTTGATATTTTTCCTTCAATTCCTCTATTTCCAAATCCTCCTGGTACAATAATTCCTTGAAGATCTTTTAATTTTTCTTTTGCATTATTTTCATTTACTGTTTCACAATCTATTAATTTTATATTTACTTTTACTTGATTTTTAAATCCTGCATGGTGCAAACTTTCTATTACAGATAAATATGAATCTTCTAATTTTACATATTTTCCAACTATTCCTATATTTACTGCTTCATCTCCAATGTTTCTAACATTATCAATCATTTTTTGCCATTCTGTATTATCTGGTACATATTTATCAAGTCTTAAATAATTACATACTTCTCTTGCTAATCCTTCATTTTCAAGCATTAGTGGCACTGCATATAAATTATCAGCTGTTTTATTTTGAATTACACTACTTTTTCTTACATTGCAAAATAGTGCAAGTTTTTCTCTTATAGTGTCTGGAATATCCTGCTCTGTTCTACATACTAATATATTTGGTTGTATTCCTAAACTTTGTAATTCTTTTACAGAATGTTGTGTTGGTTTTGATTTTATTTCATTTGAACCAAATATATATGGTAATAATGTAACATGTATATATACAACATCTTCTGGATTTTTCTCTAATCCAACTTGTCTTATTGCTTCTATTATTGATAATCCTTCTATATCTCCAACAGTTCCACCAACTTCTGTAATTACAATGTCTGTATCTGTATTTTCAAAACTATAGATTTTCTCTTTTATTTCATTTGTTATATGAGGAATAACTTGAACTGTTTTTCCTAAGTAGTCTCCTCTTCTTTCTTTTTCTATAACTTGTGAATATATTTTACCCATTGTAACACTTGAATTTTTAGTTAAGTTTTCATCAATAAATCTTTCATAATGTCCTAAGTCTAAATCTGTTTCTGCTCCGTCATCTGTTACAAATACTTCTCCATGTTCATATGGACTCATTGTTCCTGGGTCAACATTTATATATGGGTCAAATTTTTGTATTGTTACTTTATACCCTCTATTTT
>CAKPLV010000185.1 GCA_934167735.1 uncultured Clostridia bacterium
GCATATCCTGTTGCAAATTCTGATAGTTCGCCAATTGGAGAATACTTTTTCAAAATTACTTGTCCTTCTCTATCTGTAAATATTTCTAAAGGGTCTCCTTCTTTTATTCTTAATGTTTTTCTTATTTCTTTTGGAATTACAACTCTACCTAAATCATCTATTCTTCTTACAACGCCTGTTGCTTTCATTTTTTTCCTCCTTTTTGTTTTTCTAAGTATATTCTTATTATGACAAAAAAGGAAAAAAATATACATTAATGTTATTTTAATTTTAATGAAACAATTGTAACACCCATTTCACCTTCACCAAAAGTTCCTAATCTATAACTATCAACAAATTTATTTGTTTTCAAAAATCTATGTATAGCAGTTCTAAGAGCTCCAGTTCCTTTTCCATGAACAATGCGAATAGGGGAAAGCTTGGCTATAAAGCAGTCATCAATATATTTATCTACAATTGGAATTGCTTCATCAACAGTTAAGCCTAAAAGATTAATTTCAGGTTTTACACTTTGAGATTTTGCATAAGAATTTTTCTGATAAGCATAATCTTTTGGTTTAGAAGTATTTTTACTAATTTGCAAATATTTAATATCAATATTCATTTTCATTGCTCCGACTTGAACTTGAACAGTATCATTTTTTGATATATTTGAAACAATAATACCATTTGTGTTCAATGTTGAAACAAATACTTCTGTATTAGGTTTGATTTCTTCACGAGGAATAGAGTGTAATATTTGAACCTCATCATCTGATTTTAATGAAGAAATCTTTTCATTAAGTTCTTTTCTAAGTTTATTTGCTTTTGAAGATGAAGAAGCGGTATCAATATTTTTTATAATAGTATCAGCAGTTTCTTTTGCATCAATAAGGATTTGCTTGGCTTCTTGTTTTGCATTAGAAATTAACTCTTTTTCTTTATTCAAAACATCTGAATTTTGATGTTTTAAAGATTTTTTCAATTTTTCAACTTCATTTAAACTATCAGCAAGTTTTTGTTTTTATAATTCAAGTTTAGATTTTTCATCATAAACATTTTTTAATAAATCTTCAAAATTAAATGAATCTTTATCAATCATATTAGAAGCACGTTCGATAATCTTCTCATCTAAACCAAGTTTTCTACTAATAGCAAAAGCATTACTCTTTCCAGGGATACCTATTAAAAGTTTATAAGTAGGTTTTAAATTATTAATATCAAATTCTACACTTGCATTTTTGAAATTAGGTGTAACTAAAGCATATTTTTTTAACTCTTGGTAATGAGATGTTGATACAGTCAAAGCACCAAGTTCAGAAAAATATTGTAAAATGCTTATTGCTAAATTAGCTCCTTCAAGAGGATCTGTTCCTGAACCTAATTCATCAAGTAAAATAAGACTATTAGTTGTAGCTTCATGAGTTACTTTGATTATATTACTCATATGTGATGAGAAAGTACTTAAAGATTCTGAAATACTTTGTTCATCTCCAATATCTGCGAAAATTTTATCAAATATAAAAATACTTGAATTTTCATCTGCTGGAATATTTAATCCACTACAAGCCATTGATGTAAGTAAACCAATAGTTTTTAATGTAACAGTTTTTCCACCAGTATTTGGACCTGTAATTATTAATGTGGAAAAATCTTTGCCAAGAGTTAATGATGTTGGAACAACTTTTGATTGATCAATTAAAGGATGTCTTGCATTTTTTAAATCTATAAATTTTTCTTTATTAATTATAGGTGTTGAACATTTTAATGCTAAAGAATAATGAGCTTTAGCAAAAATAAAATCAAGTTTTCCAATTATATTTACATTTTTTTTCAATTCATTTGAATATGGGAAAAGAAGCCCACTTAAATTAAGCAAAATTCTTTCAATTTCCATATCTTCTTCAATATTAAGATTTGAAAGTTCATTATTTAAATCAAAAACAGCAATAGGTTCAACAAAAACAGTAGAACCACTACTAGAAATATCATGTATAAATCCTTTTATATTACTACGATATTCTTCTTTAACAGGTATAACAAAACGGCCATTACGAATTGTAACAATGTTTTCTCTAATGTATTTTGAATAAGTAGATGAATGTAAAATTGTATTAAGTTTATTTCTAATATCTTGTTCAATTTGACGTTTTCTACGACGAACCTGTTGAAGTTTTGTTGAAGCATTATCTGAAATTGTATCTTCATCAATAATTGCTTTTGAAAGAGTAGATACAATAGATGGATTTACATATAATTCATCAAAAAATACTTTTAATGAAGAAAAATCTTCTGGTTTAATATAATCTTTATAAAAATATTTTTGCAATTCAGATGCCATCTCTAAAATATTTTTCAATTCAAGTAATGCTTTGATGCTCAAAGACCCACAAGAATCAAGTGTTTTAATATAAACTTCAATATTTGCAATATCACCTAATGGTGGAGTATTATTTCTTTGAAGTAATATTACACTTTGACTTGTTTCATCTAATGCTGTTGATATATCGTCAAAATTATTCATAGGTCTAAGATTACTAATAAGTTCTTTTCCAATATATGTTTTACAATAAACAGCAATATTATCTAAAATTTTATTATATTCTAATTTCAATAAATTATTATTCAATTTTTTGCCTCCATAAAATAAGATATATATATTATTGCATAAAAC
>CAKPLV010000186.1 GCA_934167735.1 uncultured Clostridia bacterium
TGATTTAACAGCTTTATATGCAGCTATCATTGCAACAACAGTTTTCCCTGATCCTACATCTCCTTGTAGCAAACGATTCATTGGTTTTGAACTTTCCATATCATTATCTATTTCTTGTAAAACTCTTAATTGAGCTTTGGTTAATTTAAATGGTAATATATTTATTATGTCTGACATTTTTGCATCTTTACTGAATTGTATTCCATCTCTATGAACTTCATAATTATTTTTTAATTTTAATAACGCTAATTGCATTGTTAATAATTCTTCAAAAACCAATCTTTTTCTGGCTTTATCAAAATCAGCAAATTCAACTGGAAAGTGAATTCTCTCAATTGTATTATTTATATCCCATAAGTTTTCATCTTTAATTATGTATTCTGGTAAAGTTTCTGGTAACTGACCTTCGACTTCTTTTAATCCATTTTCAATAATTTTTCTTATTGTACTTTGTTTTAGTTCATATGTTAATGGATAGATTGGTATTATTTTTCCTGTATTTTTAGTTTGATCAATTTCATCATATACAGGTGAATTCATTTCAAATCTCCCATTTTTAATTGATATTTTTCCAAAAAATCTGTATTTTCTTCCTGCTTGAAATTTATCTCTCAAATATCCTTGGTTAAACCATGTAATATAACAAGTTCCTGTTTGGTCTTTAACAATTAATCTGCTTATTGTCATTTTACCTTTATGCATTTCACTTATTCTATTTGTTGCAACCGCTTCTATCAGAACTTCTTCTCCATCTGCACATTCATACAAATTTTTAGGTTTACTTCTATCTTCATAATCTCGCGGAAAATATGTTATTAAATCTTTTAATGTAAAAATATTTAATTTGTTTAATAATTTTACTCTATTTGGTCCTACAGTTTTTACAAACTTAACATCTTTATTTAGATCTAGCATTTTTTCTCCTTTTTAAATTTTGGTAAGTTTAAAATCAACACCATCTGCACTTATTAATTTGAATTGAATTCCTTCAACAATTCCTTCAATTGCATCTTTTATTGATGTTCCATGTAAATGTCCATAATAACATCTTTTTACATTATATTTTTTCATTAACTCAACAAATTTCATTTCTTGCTCAGATTCTATTTTAGCTTTTGTGATTGGTGGATAGTGCATAAATACAATAATTTCTTTATCTTCTCCATATTTATTAACACCATCTTTTAGAGACAATTCTAATCTAATAAGTTCTCTGTTTATTAGTTTTTGGTCATTTTCTTCATCTGCAATACTCCAGCCTCTTGTGCCACATAATATTTTATCTTCAAATTCATAGCTGTTATTATAAATAAAATCAATATTTTCATATTTGTTTTCTTTCAAGAATTTTCTCATATTTGTTAACGTTGTCCACCAATAATCATGGTTTCCTTTTAACATCAATTTCTTTCCAGGTAAATTATTTAAATATTCAAAATCTAGTTTTGTATCTTCTAAATATGTTTCCCATGAAAAATCACCTGGTAATACAACCAAGTCATTTTCCTTTACATTTTTTATCCAATTTTCTTTTATTTTTTCTTCATGACCTGCCCAATTTTCTCCAAATATATCCATTGGTTTTGGTCTTCTTAAAGATAAGTGCAAGTCAGCTATTACATAAATTGACATATTAATCTCCTATTTTTAAATTTGGAACTGCATTTAGTGTATTATCAGATAAATCCCCATGAATGTATCTGTAATATCCTGCTGATCCAATCATTGCTGCATTGTCTGTACATAATTTTAAATCTGGTTTATAAATTTTTATTCCTTTTGCTTCTAACTTTTCAAATTCACTTCTAATGTGTGTATTTGCAGATACACCACCTGCAAGTACTACTTTTTTTATTCCTGTTTGTTCTATTGCTTTTGTGATGTTTTCTATTAAAACTTCTGTAACTGCCTTTTCAAAACTCATACATAAATCTGCTTTATTTATATCTGGTTGTTTATGGTGTAAATTTATTACAGCTGTTTTTATTCCACTAAAACTAAAGTCTAAGTTTTCAAAGTGAGTCTTTGGAAAATTAACTGTTGGATTTCCTTGTTGAGCCAATTTATCTACTTTTGGTCCACCTGGATATCCAAGTCCAACTACTCTTGCAACTTTATCAAAAGCTTCTCCTATTGCGTCATCTCTGGTTCTTCCAAGTACTTCCATGTCACAATAGTCTTTTACATATACAATTTGAGTATTTCCACCAGATGTTAACATACATAAAAATGGTGGTTCTAAATCTGGATGTGTAATATAGTTTGCTGCAATATGACCTTCTAGATGATTTACACCTACTAATGGTTTATTTAATGCAAATGCTAATCCTCTTGCATATGAAACTCCTACTAATAAAGCTCCAACAAGTCCTGGTCCATATGTAGGTGCAATAACATCAACATCTTCTAATTTCATATTTGCATCTTCTAAAGCTTTTTTAGTTACTTTTGAAATTGCTTCAATATGATTTCTTGATGCTATTTCTGGTACTACTCCTCCATATTGTTCATGTATTTTTATTTGTGTATCTATTACATTTGAGAAAACCTCTCTACCATTTTTTACAATGGCTACAGAGGTTTCATCACAACTTGATTCAATTCCTAAAACAATTATATCTTTCATTTTTTATTCCTTTATAATCTAAATA
>CAKPLV010000187.1 GCA_934167735.1 uncultured Clostridia bacterium
CTTCTACTCATGATACAATATTATTCTTTACTAATAAAGGAAAATTGTATAGATTAAGAGGATATGAAATTCCTGAAGCTGGAAGAACTGCAAGAGGAACTGCAATTGTAAACTTATTAAGTTTAGACTCAGGAGAAAAGGTATCTGCAGTTATACCAATTCAAAACTTTGCAGAAGGAAAATATTTACTAATGTCTACCAAAAATGGTTTAATTAAGAAAACAGCTTTATCAGAATATAATTCTGCACGTAAAACAGGTTTACAAGGAATAACATTAAAAGAAAATGATGAATTAATAGGTGTAAGATTAACAGATGGAGAAGATAATGTTGTTCTTGTAACAAGAAACGGAATGTGTATTACTTTTGATGAAAAAGAAGTAAGACCAATAGGAAGAGTTTCTCAAGGTGTTATAGGAATTAGACTTGATGATGATGATGAAGTTATTGGAATGGAATCTATAATTGCAGGAGGAAAAGCTACATTATTAGCTATTACAGAAAACGGATTTGGAAAAAGAACTGAATTAGATGAATATAGAGTTCAACTTCGTGGAGGAAAAGGTGTTGTTACATACAAAATTACTCCAAAAACAGGAAAATTAATTGGAACAAGAATAGCTACTGATGAAGATGATGTTATGCTTATAACAGACAAAGGAACAATTATTAGATTAAAAGTAAAAGATATAAGTGTTCTAGGACGTTCAACACAAGGTGTAACATTAATGAGAACTACTGATGGAGGAAAGGTTGTAAGTATTGAAACTTTAGTACCAGAAATCGCTGAGGATGAATAATAAAAGAATAAAAATAGATATGTAATAAAATTTTACATATCTATTTTTTTATTAGTCTTAAATCGTCTCCAAAAAAGTAATATATATCATAATAACCAGCAATACGAGATCCGATTCTTTCTTCGTAAATTTTAAAGATATTATTAATACTAAGATTTGTAGAAATTATTGTTTTAGTAACTTTATTATTCAAATTTAATAGTCTTGTGTTTAAAATAGTAAATAATTCACTTAATTTCATACTATTTAAACATTCAGTACCTAGGTCGTCAATAATAAGTAAATCAGATTCTAAAACATTTTTTGAAAATGAATCTTGGGTTGTGTTTTTATATTTATTAAATTTACCATCAATTATGGTTTCTAATAAAACAGGTGCTGTTTGATATAAAACATTTTTACCTTTTTTTATTAATTCATAAGCTATGCAGTTAGTCATAAAAGTTTTTCCTAAACCTGTATTTCCAGTAAATAACAAATTTTTGCTATTTGGATTATCAAAATTCTGTACAAATTCTATGCTTTTTTGTTTTATTTTTAAAATATTTTGTCTTGGAGAAATGTTTATTTTAAATTTCTCTTGATCAATCTTATCAGAAAAAATATTTACATTGAATGTTGAAAAATTTTCTATATCTAAATTAGAAATATTAGATTTGTTATATGAAATATCTAAAAGTTTTTGTTTTAGACATGGACACATAATAGAAAGAGAATTTTCACTTTTTATATAACCAGTATCATTACATGATTTGCACTGATAGTGTGGTTTTAGATAATCAGATGTGATATTATTTTCTTTGTATATTTTTTCTTTTTCTTCTTTTAAATTTGCAATTTGTTTTTGAAATGAATTTAAAGACTCTGTATTGCCAGACAAAATATTTTTTGCTGTTTGAATGGCAAAAGAGTTTAATTGCATCTCTATTTCTTTAAGTCTAGGGATTTTAGTATAAAGTTCATCTTTTCTTTTTTCAGCATTTAGTTCAGCTCTTAATTTTTTTTGTTCATATTCTGCCAGTAAAGCAGATAGGATTTCATTAGACATTAATATCTCCTTCTATATTGTTAATGTTTTTGGCTGTATTTGATAATTCGATATTTGAATTATCTGGAAATGGTGTATTTAAATCTGATGTATTAGCATAAAGATAAGCAAGATTATCATATTGACGTTGTTCAAAAGTAGATTTTGCTATTTCTTTTTGTATTTGTTTAGTTTCTTTCTTTTGTTTGTTTCTTTGTTCTATAAATGCAATAATTTCATTTGGTGTTTTTAAATTTCTATCATGCCAGTCTGTAATAATATTATTAAAATATTCAAAAGTAGGATTATTTTTAAATGTGGTTCTTTTAAGAGCTAGTTCAATTATATTTAAATCATAACCATAATCTATAATCCATTTTTCAATATAAGCTTCTTCATATTGTGTTAAAGTTTGTTTTCCTAATTTTTTAGCAATTGTACGTTTTTGTTTTACTAATTTTTCTTGTTTTTGATAATATAAATCAAGATCATTCCATGTTTTTATTTTATTACTGTTCCAAGCTTCTGCAACTGTTTGTACATATTTTTTATGTAAAGCAGAACGGTTAAAACAATAATCAAAAAGAGCAATCATTACTTGATCATCAAATTCATATTTGGTAAACCATAAATCAATGTCATTATACCAAGAAGGTCCCATAATACCTTGGAAGTAGGTATTATTTATATGATCAATTACTTTAGCTCTTGCTTTATTTTGAGCTACATTAGCTACTTTTTCAGCTGACATTGTTAAGTTTGGCTTATATAACTTATGAAGAGTAATTTCTTGTAAGTTATTTACTATATAT
>CAKPLV010000188.1 GCA_934167735.1 uncultured Clostridia bacterium
GTCTAACATTAGTACTTCTTCTCCAAAGTAAAACTTGTTCTGCACCATATTTTTCTCTTGTTTCATCTTTGTTTAATCCTTGAAGTGCACCATAATGTCTTTCATTTAATTTCCAACTTCTTTTAATTTCAATGTTTTGCTCTCCCATTTCATCAAGAATTAGATTTAATGTGTGTTCTGCTCTTTTTAATAAAGATGTGAATGCTAAATCAAAGTGATATCCTTTTTCTTTTAGCACCTTTCCGGCTTCTTTAGCTTCTCTTATTCCTTGTTCTGTTAAGTCCACATCAGTCCATCCTGTGAATCTGTTCTCCAAATTCCATTCACTTTGACCATGTCTAACTAATACTAATTTAATCATTTTATTACCTCCTTAGTTTATTTAACGATTTTTCCTCCACCAAGTACAATATCATCAACATAGAATACAGCTGATTGACCTGGTGTTATTCTTTGAACAGGATTGTCAAATGTAACTTTTATTAAATCTTTATCTACCATTTCTATTGTTGCATCCTGTTCTTTACTTGAATACCTTGTTTTTACTTTAACCTTCATCTTATTATCTAATGTATCTATTAATAATAAGTTTATATTATTTACTAGCATATCTTTTTGATATGTTTCGCTTTCTTCTCCAACAATTACTTCATTTCTGTCTTTGTTAAATCCTATAACAAATAATGGTGCTTTATATGAAATACCTAGACCTTTTCTTTGACCTATTGTGTAATTATATAATCCTTTATGTTTTCCAAGTATTTCTCCTTTTGAGTTAACTATATTTCCTTCGATTGGTTTTAAATTTGAATTGTTTTCTAGGAATTTTTTATAGTTTCCATCTGGTATAAAACATATGTCTTCACTGTCTGGTTTATTCGCAACTTTTAGGTTGTTCTTTCTTGCTATTTTTCTAATTTCTTCTTTACTTTCAAAGTCTGATAATGGAAATATAACATGTTCAATTAATTCTTTTGGAATATTCCATAATACATAACTTTGATCTTTTTTGCCTGCTTTTGATTTTTTTAATACCCATCTACCATATTTTTCACTATATTCTGTTTTGGCATAATGACCTGTTGCAAGATATTCACATCCTAATTCTTTAGCTTTTTCCCACATATGTCCAAATTTCATGTATTTATTACATTCTATACAAGGATTAGGTGTTTTACAATTTGAGTAACAATCAATAAAATCTTCTATTACTCTTTCTTTAAATAATTCTTTGCAATTATCTGTGAAGTGTGGTATTCCAATTGAGTTACATACATTTTTTGCATCTATATATGTGTTTACATTACAACAACTACTTCCTGCAAATAATTCTAAAGTTATTCCTACAGGATCATAACCGTTTTGTTTTAATAGTAATGCTGATACACTACTATCTACACCTCCACTCATACCAAATAATACTTTTTTATTTTCCATTTTTTATACCTTTTCTTTATATTTTAGTGGCAACAATTTATTGTTCCTTTTCCACTTTGATCATTTTTATTTAACATATCTTCTATTGTATGCCATGCTAATAATGCACATTTTACTCTAGCAGGCATATTTGAAACATTTCTAAATGCAATAGCATCTTCTAATTTTTTTAGTTGTTCCTCATCTGTTGTTTCTCTTTTGATCATTTCTATAAATGTTTTTATTATTTCTTTTGCCTCATCAATTGTTTTTCCTTTTAGTGTGTCTATCATAATAGATGTAGATGCTTGTGATATTGCACATCCATGTCCTGAAAATGCCATATCTTCTATTACATTTCCATTTAATTTTAATTCTAGTGTTATTTCATCTCCACAGTTTGGATTGTGCCCAATTTCTGAATAATCTGGATTTTCGAGTTTTTTCTTGTTGTAAGAATTCATACTGTGTTCCATTATTAGATCATTATACACTTCTGTTAAATCTTCCATATTTTTCCTTTCTTTTTTGATATATTTTTGCTAAATTTATCTTTTAAATTTGACATTTGTTTTTATTTGTGTTAATATATTTGTATAAAAGAATAAGAGCTTACGCCCTTATTCCTGTGGTTTGTTTAGAGATTTATCCTCACCTGGATAGATCTCTATTTTTCTTTTTTCAGAACTGTATTTGAATATGTATTTATTTCTTGAACAAATATATATCAAAAATCCTATTCCTCCAAAAGAAACTAATTTCATTAATAGATATTCTATTAACTCCATCGAAGAGACACCTCCTTCTTTTGTAATTTACATTTAAGCCACAATTGGCATAAATGCATAAATTAGCAAGCATAAAACATAGTTGTGCTCGCCAATCTATGCACTTATGCCAGAATTCGGTTTTACTTCATCCAAACGCACTATTGGAATTATATCATCACTGGTAGTAATTGTCAATGTTTATCGAACTTTTTTTCGCTATTTTATAAATTTTTTAAACATATCATATGCTTTATTTAATGCATAAACAAGTTTATCTACATCTTCTCTAGTATTATAGAAATAGAAGCTTGCTCTACATGTTGAATCAATTCCTAGAAATCTCATTAATGGTTGTGCACAATGATTTCCTGATCTCACACATACTCCTTCTGAATCCAAAATACTTGCAACATCATGTGGGTGAACACCTTTTATATTAAAAGAT
>CAKPLV010000189.1 GCA_934167735.1 uncultured Clostridia bacterium
AATAATTACACATGGAGGAGTAGGGTCAATAATATCATCAATAAAAAAAGGAAAAAAAGTAATTGCTGTGCCAAGACTTGAAAAATACAAAGAACATGTAAATGATCATCAAAAAGATATAGTTGAAACATTTAATCAATCAGGATATATAATAGGAATTGAAAATGTAGAGCAATTAGGAGAAGCATTAGATAAAGTAGAAAGTTTTATTCCTAAAAAATATATATCAGACAATAGTAAAATGTTAAAAATAATAGAAGACTTTATTGGATAAAATTCATGAAAAATTCACAAAAAAAGAAAATACAAGAAAAAACGAGATAAATAGTATAAAAGTAGAAAAAAGACAAATTTTTCTACTTTTTTTTAAACCATAACTATTGCAAAAAAACAACATTATTGATATGATATGAAATAGGAAAATATGAATAAAAGAAATCTGAAAAGAGGATCAAAATGATAGAATTTAAAAATGTAAACAAAAGATACGGAACAGGCACTCAAGCAGTAAAAAATGCTAGTTTCAAAATTGAAAAAGGAGAATTTGCATTTCTTGTTGGAACATCAGGAAGTGGTAAATCAACACTAATAAAATTAATATTAAAAGAAGAAGAACCAACATCAGGAAACATAATAATAAATGGAAAAGATACAACATTTTTAAAACCAAACAGAGTACCATTCTTACGTAGAAGTATGGGAATTGTATTTCAGGACTTTAGATTATTGCCAGATAAAACAGTTTACGAAAATGTTGCATTTGCCATGTACATTGTAAAAGCAACACCAAGACACATACGTAGACAAGTACCAATGGTATTATCACTTGTAGGATTAAGTGGAAAAGCAAAAATGTATCCACATGAACTATCAGGAGGAGAGCAACAAAGAGTTGCACTTGCAAGAGCATTGGTAAATAATCCATCAATGATTATTGCAGACGAACCAACTGGAAACCTAGATCCAGATACAGCTTGGGATATAATGAATTTATTAAATGAAATAAACATGAGAGGAACAACAGTAGTTGTTGCAACACACGCCAAAGAAATAGTAGACCAAATGAGAAAAAGAGTAATACACATAGAAAAAGGTGTTATAGTAAAAGATGATAAAAAAGGTGGGTACAATTGTGAGGTTTAATGTAATGAATTATTTAATTGGAGAAGGATTTAGTAATCTATTTAAAAACAAAAAATCAACAATGTCTTCATTAGTAATAATGTGTGCTACAATGCTTATATTTGGATTATTTTTTGTAATAGGAGAAAATATAAGTGCATTTGTAGATAGTGTAGCAGAAGCACAAGAAATAAGAGTATTCTTAGATTCAGATGTTACAGAAAGTGAAATAGAAGAGGTTGGAAACGAAATTTTATCAATAGATGGTGTAAAAGATGCCAAATACATTTCAAGAGAAGAAGGACTAGAATCAATGAGAGATGTATTAGGAGATGACTTAGTAGAAGGTTACAAAGAAAGAAACATACTTTCACCAGCATATGATGTTACACTTACAGACCTAGAGTTAAATAGTGAGGTACAATCAAGTCTAAATAGTTTACAACATGTAAAAAAAATAGAAGCAAGTAACAAAGTAATAGATCAAGTATTAAGACTTGCAAAAGGAATTAGAGTTGTAACAGCAGCAATATTAATATTATTAATAATAATATCAACATCAATAATAGCAAATACAATAAAATTAACAGTACATGCAAGAAGAAAAGAAATATCAATAATGAAATATGTAGGAGCAACAAACAGTTTTATAAGATGGCCATTCTTAATAGAAGGTGTTGTAATAGGAATACTAGCAGGATTGCTATCTGTATTAGTAATAGGAGTTGCATATACAGTAATTGCAAATAAAATATCTGAAACAGTATTTATGCAAATGTTACAATGGAAATTATTAAGCTTTAAAGATATGTTTAATTTAATATTAACAGTATATTTAGCATTAGGAATGGGAATTGGTGCAATAGGAAGTAGTATATCAATGAGAAAATACTTAGAAGTATAATATCTTCAAGAGAAAGGAAAAAATATGCGCAAAATCAAATATATAATTTTAATATTCATCATATTTACAGGTATAGGAATTTGCGCATATGCAGAAAACATTACAGACTTACAAAGTCAATCAACAGAACTTACAGAACAAATTGATGAAACAAACAATCAATTAAAAGCAGTACAAGATAAACTATCAGATGCAATGAAACAACTTCAAGAAATAGATGATCAAATAGCATCATCACAAAATGATTTGAACAATATAAACATACAAGTAGATGACTTAATGAAACAAATATCAGAAAATGAAGAAAAGTTAAAAAATACTCAACAAGAATATCAAAATCTACAAAATTTATTAGATAAAAGAGTTGAGGCATTATATGAAACACCAAGATTAAAATACTTAGAAATAATTTTAACATCAGATAGTTTAACAAATATGTTATCAAACTATTATAATATAACAGAATTAATAGAATATGACAAAGAACTATTAAACAAAACAAAATTACAAAAAAAAGAAATAGAAACAACAAAAAAGATATTAGCAGAAAAGAAACAACAAATAGTTACAGATAAACAAACACAACAAAAGAAAAATCAAGTAT
>CAKPLV010000190.1 GCA_934167735.1 uncultured Clostridia bacterium
GGTATTGACTATGATACTAAAAAGTATTATAATTGATATAGCTTAAGCTAGTAATTTAAGAAATTCATTTGTGTAGATTCACAAAAAATCCCTAGAGTGCAAGTCTAGGGATTTTTTGTGTCTAATCATCAAATTCTTTTAATATATTAAGAATAATGATTAATGCAAGTAATTTAAGAAATTTTTTCATTTGTACAAATTCACCACCTTTCTACCTTTAAGCGAAAGGCTTTTTTATTATAAAGTATTTTACTCCAATTGTCTAGATGTTTTTATAAAATAAAAAACATCAATGGTGTGAATAACTTAGATATTTTAGAATAAAATAAATAAGGTATTGACTATGATACTAAAAAGTATTATAATTGATATACAGAAAAATGATTTTGATGATTTTTTTCATTTGTACAAATTCACCACCTTTCTACCTTTAAGCGAAAGGCTTTTTTATTATAAAGTATTTTGCTCTAATTGTCTAGACGTTTTTGTAATATAAATGACATATAAATGTAATAAATCGCTAAAATCCTTGATTTTACAATTGATTTGAGTTTTTTTACACTTTCTGTAATTGAAAACATAAAAGCAAGATGATAAAATCCAAGTATAAGTATAAAATGAAGGAGTTTGAGTAATGAAAAAAAGTGTTGAAAAAGGAATAACATTAATAGCATTAGTTGTAACAATTGTAGTACTATTAATACTCGCAGGGATAAGTATAGCAATGCTAACAGGAGAAAATGGAGTAATAAGTCAAGCAAAAAGTGCAAAAGAAGCAACAGAACAAGCGAAAGTAGAAGAACTTGTATCAGTTGCAATAGGAAGTGTAATATCAAAAAATAATGGAAGTACAGCAGGAATAACACCAAAGATGATAGCAGATCAAATAAATGAAGATGAAAGAAGATCAGATGTATATGCAGAAGACGAAACAACATTTCCAACAAACATAATATTTCCAAAAGAAAAAAGAAAAGCAGAAGCAAATTTAAATGCTGGAAAGTTTGTTGCAAATGAAGATTCAATATATAGCACAGAAGTAAATGAAGCAGATATAGCACCATTAGATTTATTTGATTATGAAATAATAAATGATGGAACAACAGGGGCATTAACATTAGATAGTTTGCCAACAAAAACAATAAGGATAACAAGAATAAAACCTGAATATTGTAATCATTTTGGATATAATCCAAGTACAAGAGAAAACGATTATACAGATACAAATTATGAAATAATATATAAAGGAACAAAAATAAGTAAATCACTAATAATACCATATCAAGTAGATGGAAAATACATACCAAATGGAATTGATGGAGAATATTATAAAGTAACAGAGGTTTCATTAACAATTGCAGAAGGCTATGATAAAGTATTGGATAAAGATCGTAAGTTTACATCTATTCCTAATGTTGAAACATTAATTTATCCAAACACAGTTGAAAAGTTATATTCAAATGGACATATTTCTGAAACAAATGAATTAACAAATGTTATTTTATCAAACAATATAAAGGAAATACCAAGCTATATGTTTTTTGAGGCTAAAAAGTTAATGAATGTAACAATAGGAAAGAATGTGACTACTATAAGAGAAAAAGCTTTTAGTTATTGTAGTAGTCTGAAAAATATTGTCATACCAGATAGCGTAATAAACATAGATAAGGATACTTTGGAAGGCTGTAGTGAATTGACAAGTATAACAATAGGAAATGGTGTAACAGATTTAGACTGGATTAATTTCACAGAATTTCAAAATTTGAAAAGTATAACAATAGGAAACGGAGTTACAACTATAAAGAATTATGCCTTTAGCAATTGCAGTAGTCTAGAAGATATAACTATAGGAGATGGAGTAACAGTTATTGAAAATGGGGCATTTGAAAATTGTACATCTTTAAAAAAAATAGTAATAGGAAATGGTGTTACTGATTTAGATTGGATTGATTTTACTAAATGTAATGAATTAACAAATATAACAATTGGAAATGGTATAACGTCATTAGCAAATGTAAGATTTTATAATTGCGAAAATTTGAAAAGTGTAACAATAGGTGATGGTATAACAAATATTGGAATGGAAACCTTTGCTAATTGTAAAAGTCTGAAAAATATAGTGATACCAGAAAACATAATGATGATAGAGGATGCAGCTTTTATGGGATGTAGTGATTTGACAAGCATAAAAGTATCAGAAAAAAACAGTAAGTATGATAGTAGAAATAACTGTAATGCGATAATAGAAACAGGTACAAACACATTAATACAAGGATGTAGTACAACAATAATACCAAATGATGTAACAACTATTGGATTTGGAGCTTTTACTAATTGTACAGGTTTAAAAAATATAGTTATACCGGACAACATAAAAATAATAGAGGATGCTGCTTTTTTTGGCTGTAGTGATTTGACAAGCATAAAAGTATCAGAGAAAAACAGTAAATATGATAGCAGAAATAATTGCAATGCAATAATGGAAACAGATACTAACACATTAATACAAGGATGTAGTACAACAATAATACCAGATGATGTTACAACTATTGAAGAGGGAGCATTTTACTCTTTTGATAAATTAACAAGCATAAGAA
>CAKPLV010000191.1 GCA_934167735.1 uncultured Clostridia bacterium
AATATCAAGTTACTCAAAACAAAATAATTAAAGATACAGACTGGAATGTACTAGAAGATGAAGAAAAAAATGAACTAACATTAATAACTTGTGTAGAAAATGAGCCAAAATACAGAAGATGTATAAAAGCAATACAAGAGGAGGAATAGATTGAAAAAAGCAATAAAAATAATAAATATATGCTTATTAATATTAATTTTAAATATAATTTTATTATCAACAACAGTTCATGCAGTAGATAATGAACAAATATATTTATATCCTGTGAAAAATTTGAAAAGAGTATTAAAATTTAAGGATATTGTAATAAAAACAGTATATGTTGTTTATCAAAAAGACGGACAAGAATATCCCGCATATTGTATAAATGCTGATAGAAAAGGTGTTGAAAATGAAGGATATGAAGTAACAGACAAAGGAAAAATTACAGATCTTGGACTAGGGAGAGTTGTCACAAATGGATATCCATACAAAACTCCAGAACAGCTTGGAGTTGAAGATCAAGATGAAGCTTTTATTGCAACAAAACAAGCAATATATTGCTACATCTATAATAGAGGAACAGAAGAATATACAGCAATAGGACAAGCTGGGCAAAGGATTTTAAATGCAATAAATTCAATACTAGAAAATGCAAATAATAGTCAAGAAGAATTTGAAAATAGTGATATACAAATTAATTATTCACAAGAGTGGAATATTGATGGAAACTTTTTATCAAAAACATATGTTATAAATAGCAATAAAAATATTTCAAGATATTCAGTACAATTAGAAACTGAAATGGAAAATATGATTATAACAGATTTGAATAATAATCCAAAAAACAATTTTAATTCAAATGAAAATTTTAAAATTCTAATTCCAATATCAAATATAAAAGATTCAGGAACATTTAAAATAAATATAAAAACAGAAATGAATACAAAACCTGTTATATATGGAGAAGCACCAAGTGATGATGTTCAAAATTATGTTTTAACAGGATATATCTATGAAGACAAAGATGAACAAATAATAGAAGAATATCCTGCTAATAGTACAAAAATAAAAATTATAAAAGAAGATATAACAGAAAATAGATTAGAAGGAGCACAATTTGATATTTTAAATGAAAAAAATGAACTGATAAAAACTATTGAAACAGATAAAAATGGAGAATGTTACATAGAACAATTACAACCAGGAAAATATCATATAAAAGAGAAAAAAGCTCCAGAAGGTTATGAATTAGAAGAAAAAGAAATATTAGTAGAAATACAATTTAATCAAGAAAAACAAGTAAAATTTATAAACAAAAAAATAGAAGTAGAAATCCCTAAAAATGAAGAAGTGATAATAGAGAAAACTTTGCCAATAACGGGAAGATAGGAGAAAAATATGAAAAATAAAAGTAAAAAAATAATAATATTATTAGCAATATGTTTAACAATTCTTATGGTAAGTATAGGAGGATATTCATATGCAAAATATAAAACAACAGTAAAAGGACAAGGTCAAATAGAAATTGCAAGATGGGCATTTAATGTAAATGGAAATAGTGAGCAACTTGAAACAATACATTTTAACAATAACTTTATAGATGAAAGTGAATTAATAAATGGAAAAATTGCTCCAGGAACAAGAGGAAGTTTTTCAATAGATATTGATGGAACTGGAACAGAAGTAGGAATAGATTATCAAGTTTTATTTCAAAATGAAAAAAATAAGCCTCAAAATCTAGTATTTAATTACAATGGAACTGAGTATAAATCACTAACAGAATTACATTCTATTTTAGGAAATATTTCAGCAAATGAACAAGATAAAACAAGAGAAATAACAATAGATTGGATATGGAAATATGAAACAGGTTCAGATGAAGAAATAGATGCAAATGATGAAAAAGATACATTAGATGGAATTCAAATTGGTGAATATGTATTTGATGTAGTAGTTACAGGAAAACAAGTACCATTTGCAAGACAATAGAGGTGAAATATGAAGAAAAAAATTTTAATAATATTATTAATTTTTTTTATAATAATTGGTGCAATATGTATAAGAACAACAATATCACAATATAAAAGCAAACAGGAAATAAGATCAACTATGACAATTGCAAAACCAATATTTAAAGTAGAAGGAAATGAAACTACAAAAATAAGTGCTTTAAACAATATAGGATATTATGAATTTAAAATAAAAAATTTTGATGAAGAAAATATGAGTGATACAGGATTCTTATATTATATAGAAATATTATCAAAAACAGATGATGCAATAAAATTTGAATTGTATGATGAACAAGAACAATTAATGGATTTGGAAAATTTGAAAACTAATCAATTTATAATGCCATGTAATGAAAAGCTAGAAAAAAATTACAAATTAAAAGTAGTATATGATAAAAACAAAGGAGAAATAGGTAAAGATATTTTAGAAGATATTCAGATTAAAGTTCACTCAGAGCAAATAAAAGTAGGTTGATATTAAATGAAAAACAAAATAAAAATAATAATTGGAATAATAATAGTAATAATTTTAATTATAATGAATACCAAAGTAAGACA
Organism: uncultured Clostridia bacterium; assembly: GCA_934167735.1. GTDB lineage: Bacteria > Bacillota > Clostridia > TANB77 > CAG-508 > CAG-269. The sequence goes on from CAKPLV010000191.1 coordinate 2,553, forward strand.
TAAAATCCAAGTATATGATGATATTTTTATT
>CAKPLV010000192.1 GCA_934167735.1 uncultured Clostridia bacterium
TTTTTTTAGATATTTTAATCTTTAGAATCACTTTTTTAATATGACGATGGCTTTATTTTCTAAATTCAAATTACTTCCTTGTATATTTAGAATTCCTATAAATGTACTAATACTTGCAAAAAATTCTTCATATTCAAGTATTCCTTTGTAATTTTCAAGTATTAGTTCATTAAATCCTGTTATTGTTATTTTGGGCATATTAGAATATACTTCTTGTGGCAATTCTAAAATCCTTTCTATTTTATGTTTTCTCTTCATATTAATCCCTTCTATTGAAATTCATTAAGTGTTTTAAATGAATATCCTTGATTAATTGCTTCTTTAATAATATCATTTAAAACTTCTGAATTTGTTTTTGAATTTGAATGTAATAGCATTATTTCTCCTGGATGAAAATTTTCTGTTATCTTCTTTTTGGCATCACTTATTGATGGTTGTTTCTTTTCATCCCAGTCACAATATGCAAAACTCCACATAACTGTTTTATAACCTAATTCAGTACATTTTTTTAATGTTCTTTCACTAAACTCACCTTTTGGTGGCCTTATATACATCATTTCATAATTAAATTTTTCATATACTGCTTGATGTAGTTTCATTACTTCTGATTCTATTTCTTCATTACTTATTTCTGGCATACTTTTATGATTAACTGTATGGTTTCCAACTATATGTCCATCATCAATCATTCTTTTAACTTGATCTGAGGCAGTATTAAGATAATGAGATGTTATAAAAAATGTCGCTTTTACTTGATTTTGATTTAATACATCAAGAATTTTTGTCATGTACCCTGCTTCATATCCTGAATCAAAAGTTAAATATATATTTTTTTCTGAATTTTTTCCCATACATATTCCATTATTGTTTTCTAAAATTTCTTTATTTTTACTTCCTACATCTGGCTGTTCGTGTGTATCATTTCTTTTTATTCCCCATGCAATCTTTTTGTCTTGTGTCATACTAACAGATGTAGTTAAAAAATTCCCCTCATTTAGGCTGATAATACAATATGAAAATATTGCTAAAATAAAAATCGAAATTATGATTTTGCTTGTATCTTTCATTCTATCACTCCATTCTTTTTTTAATTTTATGTTTTTATCTCCACTTTATTACAATTCTTTTTTAAGTTGCATATACCCAACTAGCCTATTGACAAGTTTTTCGTTTTGTTTTATATTATTTATGTTTAAAAATTAATATACATTTTTTGTATTTTATTCTTAATTTAAATGGAGGTGGTATCTTATGATTAATTTTGTAATATGTGATGATAATCAACATATGGTAGATAGATTATCAAATTTATTTGAAACAGCTTTCATAAAAGGTAATTTTGATGCAAAAATTATCTTAAAGACAACCGATTCCAAAAAATTATTAGACTTTATCGCAAATAATCCTGTTGATGTTGTAATTTTAGACATTCAATTTAATAATTCAAATATGTCTGGATTGGATATTGCAAAACAAATAAGAATATTGAATAAAAATTGTTATATTATTTTTTCGACTAGTCACTATGAATATATTTTACAAGCTTATAAATTTAAAACATTTGATTATTTAATAAAAAATACGATTACTGTAGATATATTAATTGATACTCTAACTCGCTTGTTTTATGATATTTCTGGTCAAACTACAAATTACGTAAAAATAGATAATAAGGGAACAATTATAGAATATAATTCAATTCTTTATATTGAGAGAACTGCTGTAAAAATTACTTATCATACACTAACTGGCAATTATGAGGCTTATAGTTCTTTTAATAAAATCGAACCTAATTTACCTTCAAATTTTGTACGTTGTCATAAATCTTATATAGCCAATATAAATAATATTTCTAGTGTAAAAATTAGTAGCAATACTATTATCTTTAAAGACAATAGTTCCTGCTGTATTGGGCCAAAATATAAGCAAAAACTTTTGGAGGTGTTAAATTATGACTCATTTTCTAAATAATATTTGGGTTGCATTAAGTACGGAAAATCTTAATTTGATTAATATTTTAGCTTTCCCTCTTTCAATAATTGAAAACTATATAATATTATCATTATCCTTAAATATTTTAAATGTAAATTCATCTTTTAAGAAAAGATTGATTTATTTGTTAAGTATTTCAGTTGTTACTATGATTAGTTTGGGATTTGTTCCTTCACCTTACAATGTAATTCTTAATTATTTAACTTTTTTAATTTTTATAAGCTTAATATTTAAATTAAATTTATTTAAAAGTATTATTGCAATGGTGTTTTCTAGTTTTATATTTGCTATAGTTAATACGCTTTTACAAAATCCTTATATGCACATTTTGAATATAGATTTAAATATACTTATGAATTTTCCAATTTACCGAATAACTTATATTTTTATAGTATATTCAATTATATTTTTAATTTCTAATACTATAAAATATTTTGCAAAATTAAATCTTAATTTTGATATATTCGAAAATTTGGATAAAAAAACTTCAATAATTATGTATTCAAATCTGGCTGTTGGAATTTTAACAATTATTAGTCAGTTAATTATCATGGACTATTATATTGATATACTTCCAATCGGTCTTACTG
>CAKPLV010000193.1 GCA_934167735.1 uncultured Clostridia bacterium
TGTAACATTAAAAGTATAAGCACTATTTCCCCATGTTTCTTTTTTAAACTTAAAGTTTATGAATTTATATTTCTTGCTATTCTCCTCATAAGCATAAATCCTAATCTGCTTCCCTGGAACATAAAGCTCCTCTACACTTCCAATAATAGTAAACTCACCATTCTTTAACTTAACCTTATTCTTTAGCTCCATAAAATCCACCTCAATCCTTCTATTCATATATTCATTCTTAATAATCTTCACATCAAGCTCATTCTCATCAGCTTTTTTAATACACTCATCATATTTACCTTGGTTTTTAGCTCCTTATCTAGAAGAGGTACTGTACTCCCTTGGAGATACTGATTATCTTTTAAATCTCTCTGAAGTATGTCTCCCTGTAGTTCTTCTAAAGTTTCTGATATTTTACTCAATACTTATAGCTCCTTAGGATGTATTCTGCATCACTGGCCACTATAGCTGAGAAGATTAATTCTTTTGTTTCACTGTTGTAGCTGAATGCTCCATTAGGATTCTTGGCTTCAGACTTATCTAATCCCTCTAGTGATACAAAGTATTCTTTACCATCTTTATCTTTCCAAAGAATCCTATACTCCCTGTCTTGTCCATCAAATTTCTTACCATAAATCTATTGATCCTTAAAAATCATATTATCAATGATGTACTTATACTTTGGAAGTATGAGTTTTAAGTCAAAAGTCCTTTCCTCTTCAATGGATGCCGTTGGAGCTGGTGGTTTGTTATCTGCAATTTTATCTTGTACATAACTGATTCTTATTAATGCTTGATTATCTCTAAGCAGGCTTCTTATTTCCTTTAAAATTTTGTTTGTAAATTGCTAGATATTAAACAACATTGTAAATTTAAAGGCGTTATCCTTGAGATTTAGCTGCTAGCATCTTTTTATTCCCTTAAACAATAAAAAAGGCTTACATATCTAAATATATAAACCTTTTATCTACCTTAGTTTCACTTAAATTTATTAGTCGTTGTACAACCAAGCATCAATGTTTTTCATTGGTATTTAGTTGCGATATTAAAGATTCCGTACTAATCTTAATTGTGTTGCTATTTTATGCAGCCTCAAAAATTCTTCTCTGCACTTTAAGATAATCCTGTAAATTAAGTATATCTGTATTTACATTAGATGTGATTAGTTTTTCTTCATCTGTCAATTCAATAACATTATCTTTGGCTAATTTTTCAGTGTATTGGTGAATAATATTAATTAGAATACCTATTTCCTCAGTATAAAACTGTATTCTAATTTTTTCGTAGTCTTTATGATTTTTAATATCATCCAAGCAATACCTAAGATTATCAATTATTTCAATCTCGAGCATACCTTTTCTTATAGCATCTATATATGCTTTTAATGCTTTTCTGAATTCTATGACTACCTTTGGTTCTCTATTTTTCAACTTATTATATATTCCCGCTACGGTTACTGCTATACCTGTCCCAATTCCCACTATAATAGCTTTCTTATTGTTTTTAGCAAACTGAATAGCCTTTACACCAATTCCTTGTACGTCTAAGGCTTCTTTCAAATTCACTGGTTCAAGGTGTTTTACAATTTGACCTTTCTTTGGGCCACAAGCATATCTAACCACTCCACCAATTCTTCTGTATTCTTTAGTATTAAGTTTTATCATAATATCTTCTGGAATATCAAATATTTCTTGAACAATTGCCATATATACACCTCATAATTTATTCTATAATAGGCTTTGTAAATTGTTTGCTATTATTTAATATACTATTTATTATATCAATTGCACTTTCTGTTATAGTTGCTCCTTCATAAGTAACAACAAGCTTTCCAGGAAAATATTTATTATAAATTTCTTGTTTTTTAAGCCAACTATTATCATACCCTTCTAAACCTAACATACCTAGATGCTCCCAATAAATTTTTTCTCCGTTTGAAAGTATAATTGTAAAATCTGGCTCAATTGCAGGCTTATCCTGATCATACTTAAGTTTTGATTCATACTCATAATCTATACCATATTGATATAATAGATTTGCTATAATTACCTCTGATTTACTACGAACTAAATCACCTTTTGTTGTAGAGTAAATTCTCCCCAGTATATGCTTATCAACTCCTAGATACCTACCTATTTCTTGATGAAGTTCATTAGAAAATACCTTTCCATCAACTAGATAAACTAAGTAATCTAAAAGTCCATGCTTATATTCCCTCTTTTCATTAATAGATGCTTCTATATCTTTTATATTATCCTCTGTAATTACAGGTGTATTAATATCTATAATAAGTCTCCTATCTAATGGCTTTGATAATTTAATCTCATCATTCAAGAAACTTTTATAAGTTAAATCTACTATGAACTTAACATCTTTTTTAGTTTTTTTTATAGTAGTTATCAAATTCTTTGTCTTACTACTTGCTATAATATCTTCTAGTTCTTTATTTTTGACTTTTGAAATACCTTTAAAATCTGAAAAACCCTTACATTTAATTTGAAACATATCATTGTTTAAAAAATACGGAAAACAAAGTTGAACATCCTCATCCTCAAAATAAGGT
>CAKPLV010000194.1 GCA_934167735.1 uncultured Clostridia bacterium
TCCAAGAATAACATACAAAGATGCAATGATAAAATATGGTTCAGATAAACCAGATCTAAGAAATCCATTATATATAATAGATTTAAGTGAATTTTTCCAAAGATGTACATTTAAACCATTTCAAAATAGAACAGTAAGAGCAATAAAAGTTCATGCAGAAATGTCAAAAGGATTCCATGAAAAAATGCTTGAATTTGCAATGTCAATTGGAATGGGAGGATTAGGATATCTTGAAGTTCAAGAAGATTTATCATATAAAGGACCAATAGATAAATTTATACCAGACGAATTAAAAGAAGAATTAAGAAATACAGCAGATTTACAAAAAGGTGATACAATATTCTTCATTGCAGACAATGAAAAAAGAGCAGCAGAATTTGCAGGACAAATAAGAACAGAATTAGGAAAAAGATTAGGATTAATAGATGAAAATAAATTCTGTTTCTGTTGGATAATAGACTTCCCAATGTTCGAATTAGATGAAAGAGGACAAATAGCATTTAGTCATAATCCATTCTCTATGCCACAAGGCGGAATGGAAGCATTAGAAAATAAAAATCCATTAGAAATACTTGCATATCAATATGATATAGTATGTAATGGAATTGAACTTTCATCAGGAGCTGTAAGAAATCATGACATAAATATAATGTTAAAAGCATTTGAATTAGCAGGATATTCAAAAGAACATGTTGAAGAAAAATTCGGAGCATTATTTAACGCATTTCAATTTGGAGCTCCACCACATGCAGGAATAGCACCTGGAATAGATAGAATGATAATGTTATTAACAAACTCAGAAACAATTAGAGAAGTAATAGCATTCCCACTTAATAGTAAAGCACAAGATTTAATGATGGGAGCACCAGGAAATGTTACACATGATCAATTAAGAGATGTTCATATACAAGTTGATATAAAAAAACAATAATATGTTGAGTTTTTGATAAAAAGAATATATAATAACATAGTAAAAAAGGAGGGTTATATTATGCAAGTAAGTAAAGAAGAGATTTTGCATATAGCTAATTTAGCACAATTAACACTTAAAGATGAAGAAATAGACGAATATTTATTACATTTACAAGATATTTTAAATTTTGCCAATATAGTAAACAATGCACCAGTAGAAGGACTTGATATTACAATAGGAGCAAACGAAGCAAAAAATGTATTTAGAAAAGATGAAATTAAAGTATTTGAAGATACAGATAGTTTATTACAAAATGCTCCAACTCAAGAGCAACATATGTTCAAAATTCCAAAAGTAATAAATTAGAAACAAGGAGGAAATAAGATGGATATAACAGAATTAACAGTACATGAATTGCAAGAAAAATTAAAAGAGAAAAAGTTAACAGTTACAGAAATTACAAAAGCATATGTTGATAGAATAAATGAAAAAGAAAAAGATGTACAAGCATTTATAACAGAATTAACAGAAGAAGGATTAAAACAAGCTGAAGAAATCCAAAAAAGAATAGACAATGGAGAAGAAGTTGGAGATTTTGCTGGTATTCCAATAGGAATAAAAGATATAATATGTACAAAAGGTATTAGAACAACATGTGCTTCAAAAATGTTAGAGAACTTTGTTTCTCCATATGATGCAACAGTTATGGAGAAAATAAATGCTGAAAATATGATAGATTTAGGAAAATTAAATATGGATGAATTTGCAATGGGAGGATCAACAGAATATTCATATTTCAAAAAGACAAGAAATCCATGGGATTTATCAAGAGTTCCAGGAGGATCTTCTGGAGGATCTGCAGCAGCAGTTGCAGCAAACATGGTACCATGGGCATTAGGAACAGACACAGGTGGAAGTATACGTCAACCAGCAGCTCTATGTGGTGTAGTTGGACTAAAACCAACATATGGATTAGTTTCAAGATATGGAGTTGTAGCATTTGCATCATCATTAGACCAAGTAGGAGTATTTACTAAAGATGTACAAGATTGTGCAATGTTATTAAATGTAATTGCAGGACATGATGAACATGATACAACATCTGTTGATGTAGGACCAAAAGATTATACAACAGCATTAAATAAAGATGTTAAAGGAATAAAAATTGGTGTTCCTGTTGAATTCTATGGAGAAGGTATAAATAGTGAAGTAAAAGAATCACTTGAAAAAGCACTAGAAAAATATCGTGAAATGGGAGCAGAAATTGAAGAATTCTCATTAGATATAGCTCAATATGCACTTGCGACATATTATATAATAGCTTGTGCAGAAGCTAGTTCAAACCTTGGAAGATATGATGGAATAAGATATACATACAGAGCAAAAGACTGTAAAAATCTTAAAGAAATCTATAAAAAATCAAGAAGTGAAGGATTTGGAGCAGAAGTAAAGAGAAGAATAATACTTGGAACATATGTATTATCATCAGGATATTATGATGCATATTACAAAAAAGCTCAACAAGTTCGTACATTAGTTATGAACCAATTTAATAAAGCATTTGAAAAATATGATGTAATATTAACACCAACATCACCAACAGTTGCATTTAAATTAGGAGAAAAATCAACC
>CAKPLV010000195.1 GCA_934167735.1 uncultured Clostridia bacterium
TCCCAATATAGGGTATATACACTCAAATTGAAAATATGGAATATTTGATAAAAACAGAAAAATAAAACTTCCTATACAAAATGGAAAAAATATATAAGTACTTCTAAAAATAGCATTATTTTTCATATTACAAGCTATTACACCAGCAATAATAAAAATTAAAGAAATATAATATGCTTTAGTTAGAGGAAAATATATTATTTGTAAACAAAATGTAAACATATATAATAAGATTCCTGCCAAAAAAACAAAATACATTATATATAAAATTCCAATAATCCATTTCAAAATAGGTCCACCCAAATAATGTGAAATATCTAAAATATCACATGTAGGGAATTTATTCAAAAAAAAGCATATTATACAAGTAAATATTAAAACTAAAATTCCAATATACAATAGATTAAGTAATGAAGCAGAAGCAGTTGTTTGAATAATTGCTTTTGGAGAAATTAAAATTATATGATTAAATGTAATTGTTGCTAAAAGAGCAATTGCTTCTTTATTTCCTATTTTTGTGTTATTCATATTAATCCTTTCAATAACTTTTTTTGATAGTATTAGCAGAAAAAGGTAGAATATACATAAAAACAAATTATAATATTTTTATTAAGCGTATTTATTATGATATTTTAATATGATATAATGAAATCGAGGTATACAAGATGAATGATTTTGAAAACAAAAAAGAGTTTTATGAAATAATAAAAGACTTAAGAAGAAATGAAACAGTATTAAAAATGAAAAATTATAAACAACATTATGACTGTGATTGTTATGAACATTGCTTAGAAGTAGCATATTGGTCATATCGCTTTTGTAAAAAATTTAATTTAGATTATAGAGCAGCAGCTAGAGCTGGAATGTTACATGATTTATTTTTATATGATTGGAGAGATTCAAGAAAAAAATTGAATCTAGAAGATTGGCATGCATTTATACATCCACAGATAGCGTTAAAAAATGCTTTAGAAATATGTGAATTAAGCGAAATGGAGCAAGATATTATATTAAAACATATGTGGCCAGTTACATTATTTAAAATTCCAAAATATAAAGAAAGTTATGTTATTACAATTATGGATAAATTAAGTGCATTAAAATCTTGTCAAGAATATTATTATTCACGAATTTCCAAAAAGAAATTTTTAAGATATGCATATATCTTTTTTGCATTTACAATATTTAAAATAAAAATATAAGTGAAAGAGAGAACTAAATGGGACTAAGATTAATATATGGTAGAGCAGGTTCAGGAAAAAGTGAGTTTTGTTACAATGAGATTGCAAAACAAAAAGAACAAATAATAATAATAACTCCAGAACAATTTTCAGCTACTGCAGAAAAGAAACTTATGAATGTAATTGAAAAAGAAGCAGCTTTTAATACAGAAGTTGTAACTCTAAGCAGAATGGCATATAGAGTTATAAATGAAATTGGAGCAAACAAAAAAACTAATTTAACTAAATGTGGTAAAGCAATGCTTGTTTATTCAATTTTAAATAAAAATAAAAATGCTCTGAAATTTCTTGGAAAAACTGATGAAAATATAGAAATTGCAGAAATAATGATAAAAGAATTGAAAAAACATAAAATTACAAATGAACAAATTTCAGAACAAATTGAAAAACAATCTGATATATATTTAAAAAACAAATTGCAAGATATAAATAAAGTATATGAAGAATTTGAAAACCAATTAACAGACAAATATATAGATGAAACAGATTTGCTTACAATACTTGCTAATAATATTGAACAAACAGATATAGTAAAAGATAAATTAATTTATATAGATGAATTTGCTGGATTTACAGCACAAGAATATGATATTATTTCAAAACTAATACAGCTAGCAAAACAGGTAACAATTACAATATGTATTGATGAATTAGATGAAGTAAAAAATCCAGATACAGATATATTTTATTCAAATCAAATAACAGTTCAAAGACTGACAGATGTTGCTAGAAATTGTAATGCAAGTATAGAAAAAATAAAATTAGAAAAAAATTATAGAGCCAAAAATGAAGAACTAAAATTTTTAGAGAAAAATTTATATAATAACAAATACAAAAAATATGAAAAGAATGTTGAAAATATACAACTATTTCTTGCAAAAAACCAATATTCAGAAATAGATAATGTTGCAAAACAGATATATAAATTAGTTAGAGATGAAAAATATCATTACAATGAAATTGCAATAATAACAAAAGATTTACAAACATATTCAGGTCTTGCAAGAGCAATTTTTGATAATTACAATATACCAGTATTTATTGATGAAAATAGAGATTTAAGTCAAAATATTGTAATTCAATATGTATTATCAATTATAGAAATTTTAACAAAAAATTGGTCATTAGAATCAGTGTTAAATTATATAAAAACAGGATTTGCAGATATTGATGAAGATGATATATTTAAACTTCAGAGATATTGTATAAAATGGGGAATAAAACAAAATAGGTGGAAAAAAGAATTCACTTATGGAAACTATGAAGAAAAAGATAAAGCTGAAATAGAAAGGCTT
>CAKPLV010000196.1 GCA_934167735.1 uncultured Clostridia bacterium
TATGTAAGTCCTGCTTGTGCTAAACTTTGAATTTCTATTGCCCATTTTAACCACTTTTCCATACATAAATCTCCCCCTACAACTTACTATTTTTCTAACTAATTACTAAATTGTAAGTTGTCGCTCAGTTGCTGTTAAGATTTTTTGTTTCTGTTACTAACTCATCAAAGTCCGAAATATAATTTTTGTCTTGTATAATTCTATATTTTTTGTACTCATCTAAAGCCAATTTATCTGCTATTTCTCTTTTCATTTTGCCATTATCTTTTAAAATGTTATATTCATTTATTTTCAAAAATACTTCTAATTTTTCTTTCCACTCTTGCATTGAAATAATCTTACCTAGTTTTACTTGTCGTTCTGCATAATCAAGATACATCGATACTAAATTATTTAGCTCTATAATTTCTTCTTGTGAAAGATAGTTTTTAGCTATTGTTACATCTGTTTCAAGTATTTTTCCATCTGGTGCATTTTTCCAAGTTGTTAGTCCCATATTATCTTTTTTACTATCTACTCTATTATAAATTATTTCAGGAGCAGTCATTCCAGTAATAGCAAAATGTAACTTGTTCTGAACATTTTTGTAAAATCCTTGTGTTGTTTCACTATTTTTATCATAATCATAGCTACATTCTTTGTATATATCAGTTATTTTTTGATAAAATCTTCTTTCACTTGCTCTAATTTCTTTTATCTTAACTAATAACTCATCAAAGTAATCTTTTCCAAATTTAGGTCCATTTTTTAGCATTTCACTATTAACAATAAAACCTTTTTTTATGTATTCCTTCAATGTTTTGGTAGCCCAAATTCTAAAATCTGTTGCTTCTTTTGAATTTACTCTATAACCAACTGCTATAATTGCATCTAAACTGTAAAAATTTGTGTTATATTTTTTTCCATCCGAAGCAGTTACTCTAATTTTTTGAGTAACTGAATCTTGATCTAATTCTTTTGTTTTAAAGATATTCTGTAAATGATATGTTATATTATTTTCTGCTACATTAAATAATTTTGACATTGACTTTTGTGTTAACCAAAAATCTTCTTCATTATATAAAACTTCAACAGATATATTTTCGTTATTTTGGCTTTGATATATGATTAAATCTTTTAAATTTTCTATATTATTCAATACTAAGCACCTCACATCTTTTTCGAGAACTATTGTTTGTATTGTATAATAAAATAATTACTATGTCAATATTTTTAGTTGATTTTATGTTATATATTTCCTATGTGAGTTTTTCACATTATTTTGATTTACCATTGCGTATTCCATCGTTGTATCTATTTTTATATGACCTAATAACTTCTGTACTTGTTCTATTGGCCTCCCTTTATCAATAGCCATAGTCGCCATTGTTCTTCTAAATTTATGTGGATGTACTTTATTTATATTTGCTTTTTTTCCTAGATTTCTAATAGCAATCTCAATTCCTGATATTCCTAATCTGTTATATGGTTTTATTAAAGATACAAATAATGCTTCATTATCATCTGTTCTAGTTTCCAAATATTTTTCTATATACATTTTGCTCTTTGCACTAAAATAAACTTCTCTTTCACTGTTTCCTTTACCCAAAACGATACAGCTTCTTTCTTGAAAATTCATATCTGATATATTTAATCTTGTAAGTTCTCCTACTCGCATACCTGTTGAAATTAATAGTTCTAATATTGCTAAATCTCTTACATTTGAGCAAGTATCTCTCAATTTTTCTAGATTTTCATCTGTTAGTGTTTCTTTAACTCTTCTAGTTGTTTTTACTTTATGAATCCTTCTAACTGGACTTTTTACAATATAATCTTCGTTTTCCAACCAAGCAAAGAAACTTGATAATGTTCTTCTTATATTGTCTATTGTTACCATACCTGCATTTGAATTACTTTTATAATCTGATAAATAGTTTCTTAATATTTCAGTAGTAATTTCATTTATTGGAAGATTTACAGTATCAAGCATTTTATTTATATTATCTCTGTAGTAATTTAAAGTTCTTGTTGAGCACTCTTCAATTTTCTTAGATGCTATAAATCTAGCTAAAATATCTGTATTATTCTTTTGAGTTTCTTGCCTTTTAGTTTGTTCTATTATTTCAATTTGATAATTTAAACATATTTCTGTAAGTATTTCTCTTAATCTTATTCTTTGGTTATCATCTAAGAAGTCTGCCATTTTAGTAGTTACTTCTTGGACAAATAACTCTTTCACTTACATTTTCTCCTTTCTTTGTAATTAAAAGAAGAATAGATTTTTATTTCTATTCTTCTTTGGCTATTATTCATTTACTATATAACCTGTTGTATCTGGTTTTACAATATCGCTATCTTTTACAATATTAAATTTATATTCATAAAAAATAGTAAACTATTTGCTAATTAAGGTCAGCGACAACTTATTATTTTTCTAATTTTATTTTTTTCATTCTTCTTTTATTTTTCTTATTACTGATATAATTAAAATTGCTTAAATATTCCCTAAAAATTCAAATA
>CAKPLV010000197.1 GCA_934167735.1 uncultured Clostridia bacterium
GCATATACTAATGCAATTATATTAATTACCAATTGAAAAATTTTAAAAGTCTTAAATTCTGATAGTAATTCCTTTGTATCTATATCTTTTAAATTTTTTCCTCCCAATCTTAAATACATTCCATCAGAAAATCCCAAATGTAATATTCCTATATATGTTATATATAACTGATATAATTTAATATCCGCATATGTTTCAACAGACAAAAATTTAGGCAACAAAAAATTTGTTGCTAAATTAATAACAAAGCCTATTCCTGTTGCCAAAAACACATATGCAAGTCCTTTTTTTATGTTCATTCTATGCTATATGATTAGTTTTATTACAAAGCTATCATATTCTCCTTTCTTTATTTTATTTCAAATATAGAGTGATATGGCACCACATCACCAAACGAGTTAATATATACAAAAAAATAAATTATACAAAACAAATAAAAACATGTTTTTTCTATTTTTTTATCCTTTAGTTTGTATATATTATACAATTCAGGTATTAGCAGTATAATAAATATATTTAAATAAGTTGCCATTCTCATAAATAGTGTGTTTTTTATTCCCAATAGCATCATTATAAATGATATTGAAAAAAGATTTATGTACTCTAAATTTCTTGCATTTTTTTGAATAATACTATCTTTATTAATATTTATTAATACAAATAAAAAACCATATATTAGTATTTGCAGATAGGTTCCAAGTCCAGCAACATATTGTTCTGTATTATTGTATATTGAAATAAATCCAATATTAACAATTAAAAATTTATATATTGTCTGATAAATCACTAGCATTCCAAGTCCTATTGCAAATAATATTTTTGCATTTAGTTTTTTTCTCCATATTTTGTTAAATATAATCATCATTCCAATAATGAATATTGATGATTGATGAATACAAATTGCTAAAACACAAAAAATTGCATATCTAAAATATTTTTTTGGTTCCAAAAACTTATAACTATATAAAGTCAATGCTAAGCTCAACATTTGTCTAAAAATATTGAAAGATCCTGGATAAAATCCTAAACATATATACATAAATATTGACAATCCTGGGTTATCAGATTTTTCTTTACAAAATTTATATATTAAAGTATTCGTTAAAAAAGAAATTATAAAAAACATTGGTACAGCCGTGCTGGGAATTAATTTATGTAAAAAACCTGTTATATAATAATATCCTATTCCTGTTCGAAATAAGGTGGCCGGAATCATATCCATATTCATATATATTTTTTCATACATTGCATAATCTGTTCCGACTCTATATCTGAATCCTGAAAAACATACCAAAACAGCTATAACTATAAAATCCCATATATTGTATTTATCTTTTTTCACAAAACATAATAGGCCAAAAACTATTATTATAAAAACAGCATATATTACCATATCTAACTCCTCATATTTTTTAACTTTGGTAAAATAAACAAAAATTTATACCTCTTTAATTTTAATAAAATATATTCAAATGTGTATTTTTTTGATATTTTCATCATTTTTATAAAATTACATTTTTTAAAATCAAATTTTATATTTTTTAATATTTCTTTTTTTTCGTGATATTTTTTTTCAAATTGTTTTGAATTAAATTGTATTATAATTGCATTAAGAAAATCTCTTATTTGTATCAAATTATATTTTTCGTTTTCTAAACAATTTTTATTATAGCACAAACTTTTGAATTCATCTAACAATTTTATTGTATTATCAATTCTTTCCTCATTATATTTTGTAGAAGTACTAAATCCATCACGGATATAGTGATTATAATACACTTTATCACTTATAACTAATTTTTTTATTTTATTTATTACTTTATAGTTGAAATCTATATCTTCTCCACCTTTTTTAAATTCAGTATCAAAAAAAGGTATAATATTTCTTTTATAAATTCCATCCCATACACAAACTAATATTTTATCATATATTAAATTTAATACATTGTTTTTTATTTTATTTTCATCCAGTATTTGAAATTCATAATTTTTCACATCAGTCTTTAATATATTTTCATCATTCAAATACAATGTTTTTCTTCCAAATTTAAGCATATCAGCATCATTTTCTTTAATCATCTCATAACATTCTTGTAACATATTTTTTTCTATAATATCATCATTATCTGCAAACATAATATACTCGCCTTTGGCTACTTCAATTCCTTTATTTCTTGTTTTACAAATTCCTTCATTTTTTTTGTGTATAACTTTTATTCTTTTGTCTTTTTGCGCGATTTCATCACAAATTTCTCCGCTATGATCTGTTGACCCATCATTGATCAATATTAATTCAAAATTCTCAAATGTTTGATTCAATATACTATCTATTGTCTTTTTAAGATACTTTTCCGAATTATATACTGGAACAATTACACTTATAGCTTTTTCCATCATCTCACCCTATTTTTTATTTTTTCAAAAATTCCAATTTTATACAAATAATTTTTTAATTTTCCCTTTAATATAGTCTTGTTTAAATTATTTCTAAAATTTTT